>CAJOQZ010000069.1 GCA_905236585.1 uncultured Lachnospiraceae bacterium | reverse complement strand
CGGCGCCGGTACAGGCGGCTCCTGTCGTTTCGGCGCCGGTGGAATCACAACCGGAGGAAAAAAGCACCGAAACACCGGTGGAACAGTCGCGCAATGATAAGCCTTCAAATAATGTTTCGGCTACCATGACAAGAGGGGCGTCCGTACCGAAGGAAGATGCTGCATCGAAACCGGAAGCAAAGACAGATGCTGCGGATGACAAGAATCGAGCAAAACGTCCGCGTCCGAAAAAGAAAAAGATCGCGGTCGTATTCAACTCGCAGCATAGTCGTGCAAGCGGCGGACAGGGCGCCCGTCCGGCAGAGGGTGCACGCCGTCCGGCAGGAGAACGCCGGATGCAGCGGAACAATGATCCCCGCCGCGGTGCATTTCGTCCGGAAGCGTCGAACCGTGTCATTCGTCCGCGCCCGGAAAGCGAACGTACCGTTCGACCGGAAGCGACGAAGCCGCGTCCCGAGGAAGAGGAAATTATCATTTCCACACCCGCGCCGCAGGAGAGCAAGCATCCGGAGCCGCCGAAGACGGAGCAGGGGCGAAAGGACGAGAACGTAAAACGCCGTCCGGCGGAAAGCAGCACGCAAAAAGAAGGCGGACGTCCGTCCGGCGAATCCAAAAATGCGAATCGTCCGGCGGAGAACAAAGGGCAGAAATTTACTCCTTCGCAGAATGCGGGCAATAACTCGAATGCAAAATCCGCGAATGCGGACAACAATAAGAAGTCTTCCGGAGGAAGAGACAGCGGCAAGAACAAGAAGCGCAATCAGGAGCATGATGCGTTAGGCAGCAAGAAAAAGGAGCGTTACGGCAATTTAGAGAAAAATTCCGCAAAGAAGAAGCCAAAAGGCAGCCAGCAGAAGACGGAAACCCGTAACGAAGATGAGATCTTAACGCTGATCTTGCCGGAGCATTTGACGATCCGTGAACTGGCGGATAAGATGAAGGTTGCGCCGTCGGCAATCGTGAAGAAACTTTTCATGAAGGGACAGATGGTGACGGTGAATCAGGATGTAGATTATGAACAAGCGGAAGAGATTGCGCTGGAATTTAACTGCATCTGCGAACCGGAAGAAAAAGTGGATGTGATCGCGGAACTCTTAAAAGAGGACGAGGAAGACCCGAATAACATGGTCTCCCGTCCGCCGGTTGTCTGTGTTATGGGTCATGTCGATCACGGGAAGACGTCTCTTTTGGACGCGATCCGAGATACCCGCGTACAGGCAAAAGAGGCAGGCGGAATTACGCAGAAGATCGGTGCGTACGTTGTATCGATCAACGATCAGGATATTACGTTTTTGGATACGCCGGGACACGAAGCGTTTACGGCAATGCGTATGCGCGGCGCGAACTCGACGGATATCGCAATTTTAGTCGTTGCGGCGGATGACGGCGTAATGCCGCAGACCGTCGAAGCGATCAATCACGCGAAGGCGGCGGGAATCGAGATCATTGTTGCGATCAACAAGATTGATAAGCCGAATGCGAATATTGAACGAGTGAAGCAGGAACTTTCGGAGTACGAACTGATCCCCGAAGACTGGGGCGGCAGTACGGTCTTCGTTCCGGTTTCCGCGCATACCCATGAGGGAATTGAAACATTATTGGAGATGATCCTTCTTACTGCGGAAGTATTGGAATTAAAATCCAATCCGAAGCGCAATGCGAGAGGTCTTGTCATTGAGGCGGAACTGGATAAGGGCCGCGGCGCTGTTGCCACGGTTCTCGTGCAGAAAGGCACGTTAAAAGTCGGCGATCCGGTTGCGGCGGGAAGCGCGTTCGGACGCGTCCGCGCCATGGTGGATGACAGCGGAAACAATGTTAAATCCGCGGGACCGTCGGTACCGGTTGAGATTCTCGGCTTATCGGAGGTACCGAACGCCGGTGAGATCTTTGTAGCGCTTGATTCGGAAAAAGAGGCACGAAGTTTTGCCAATACCTTCGTTTCGGAGGGCAAGAACCGCATGATTGAGGATTCGAGAATGAAGATGTCCTTAGACGACTTATTCTCGCAGATTCAGGCGGGCAACTTAAAGGAACTCGATATCATTGTTAAGGCGGATGTACAAGGCTCTGTCGAAGCGGTGCGGCAGTCGCTTGAAAAACTTTCCAACGACGAAGTAATCGTAAAGGTGATTCATGGCGGCGTCGGCGCCATCAACGAAAGCGACGTGACCTTAGCGTCCGCGTCCAACGCGATTATTATTGGATTCAATGTCCGTCCGGACCCGATTGCGAAGCAGACGGCGGATCAGGAAGGCGTTGACATTCGTCTGTATAAAGTCATCTATAATGCGATTGAGGATGTTGAAGCGGCAATGAAGGGCATGTTGGAGCCGGTCTTCGAGGAAAAGGTGATCGGACATGCCGAGGTACGTCAGATATTCAAGTCTTCGGACGTCGGAAATATTGCCGGGTCGTATATTTTGGACGGTACGTTCCAAAGAGACTGCAAGATTCGCATTATGCGTGATGATGAGCAGATTTACGAAGGTTCGCTTGCCTCGTTGAAGCGGTTCAAGGATGATGTGAAGGAAGTCCGTGCCGGATACGAATGCGGTCTTGTCTTTGACGGATTTGACGCGATGCAGGAAGAAGATAAGATTGAGGCATATATCATGGTGGAAGTTGCCAGATAGGTATTGCAATGAGAAAGAAGAGTATCAAAAGCACCCGGATCAATGAAGAAGTATACCGGGAAATATCCAACATCCTCCGCGGAGAGGTTAAGGACCCGCGTATTTCACCGATTGTATCGGTGACGCGTACCGAAGTGACGCCGGACTTGAAGCAGGCAAAGATTTATATCAGCGTATTGGGAGACGAAGATGCGCTTGCGAGGACGATGGAAGGCTTAAAAAGTTCGAACGGATTTATCCGTAACCGGCTGGCGTCGAATCTGAACCTTCGGAATACGCCGGAATTGATTTTTATCGCGGATGATTCGATCGCATACGGAATCCGTATGACGAAATTAATCGACGAAGTGAATAAAGGAGTGGAAGGATGATACAACTGGATGAGGTCTTAGCAAATAAGAAGTCCGTCGGAATTGCCGGACATGTGAATCCTGACGGGGACTGCGTCGGTTCGTGTCTTGCGGTTTACAATTATATCCGTACCTATCACAAGGATATCAATGTGCAGGTATATTTAGATCCGTTTCCGAAGATATTTAACTTTTTATCCGGTTCCAATGATATCGTTCCCGCGGACGAAAATGCGCGCACATTTGATCTATTTATTGCCTTAGATTGCGGGGATGCCCGTCGGCTGGGCAATTCCGCGCCGTATTTTACCGGTTCGGCTCATACGCTTTGTATCGACCATCATGAAAGCAATGACAGTTTTGCGGAAATCAACTATATTCACCCGAAACGCAGTTCAACCTGTGAACTGATCATGGAGTTGATAGATGCCGACAAGATTACAAAAGAGATCGCGGAATGTCTATATACCGGAATGATGACGGATACCGGGGTATTTAAGTATTCTTCGACGACATCGGAGACGATGCGAAAAGCCGGGATTCTGATGGATACAGGGATTGACTTTGGGCGGATAATCGATGACGTATTCTATGCGAAGACCTATAACCAAAACCGGATCATGGGAAAAGCGCTAATAAAGGCAAAACTCCATGAGGACGGCAGGATCATCAGTTCCTACATCGAAAAAGAGGAAATGGATGCTTACGATGTTCTGCCGAAGCATATGGAAGGAATCGTCGAACAGATGCGGCTGACGAACGGTGTGGATGTTGCGGTGTTTTTGTATGATAATGGACACGGATATAAAGTTTCGACCCGGGCGGGCAGTGATAAGGTAAATCTGTCGGTACTGGCGAAAAAATATGACGGCGGTGGTCACGCGAAAGCAGCCGGATTCTCCGTCCAAGGCGACCCGGAGGAAGCAATCGAGGAGATTGTATCGGAAATTACAGGAATGATGAAATAATGAGTACCATAATAAGGACCGGCTTCTTAAATATTTATAAGGAAGCCGGTTTTACTTCGCATGATGTCGTCGCAAAACTACGCGGCATGTTACATACAAAAAAAATCGGTCACACCGGAACGTTAGATCCTGCGGCAACCGGGGTGCTCCCGGTCGCAGTCGGACGGGCGACAAAGGCGATTGATCTTCTGCCGGATCACAGCAAAGCCTATACGGCGGAACTTCTTCTCGGCACGAAGACGGATACCTATGATACAACAGGGGTGGTTCTGGAGAAAAAAGAAGTCCATGCAACCGAGGAACAGATTGCAGAAGCAATGCGCTCGTTTGTTGGAAGGATTGCGCAGATGCCGCCGATGTATTCTGCAAAACGGGTGAATGGAAAACGCCTGTATGAACTGGCAAGGACAGGCGTGGAAGTCGAGCGTGAACCGGCAGCGGTTCAAATTGACAGCATTGAAATAGTTGAAATAAGAATCCCCTATGTAAGATTCCATGTCGAATGTTCAAAAGGTACCTATATCCGGTCATTATGTTATGATATCGGAGAGAAACTCGGCTGCGGCGGATGCATGGGCGAACTGCTTCGGACAAGGGCGGGCAGTTTCCGACTCGAAAACGCCCTTCACTTGGATGAAGTGCAACGGGCGGTGGATGAGAACCGTATAGATTCCATATTTTTGCCGATTGATATGGCGTTTGAAAATTTTCCGAAGGGAATCGTCAGTAAAAATCTGACAAATGCGGCGGTAAACGGAGCGCTGATACCTTCAAAGAGCGTAAATTTAACGGAAAAAGCGGATAATACGTTAAATGCGGCGTCTTCCGGTACCGCGGCAAAGGAGAATGATGAGTTGTCGCTTTCGGATGCGCCTATGGTACGGTTGTACCTTTTTGATGGCAGATTTTTAGGATTATATTCGTATGATGGGCGTGTTTATCGAATTAAGAAAATGTTTTTGGAATAAGAGTTCTTTATAACGAGAAGAAACAATTATAAGGCAAGGAAATCAACTTTTTCGATGAACAAACAATCTCCGTGTGAGGTTAAGGCATTTCTGCCGTCGAACAACGGAGATTGTTTGTTCAAGAGACAAGAGATTGGAAGAAAATTGATTTCCGTGGTTAAAAGGAGAAAAGTGTATATGGAATATCTGCGATCCATTGAGGAATATACAGGCGATATGCCGTCCGCCGTTACAGTCGGAAAATTTGACGGCGTACATTTGGGACATAAACTTTTGACGGAGCGGTTGCACAGACAGAAAGAAAACGGTCTTCGAACGGTCGTCGTTACTTTTGATATCCAGCCTATGGTCAGAACCGAACATCGGGATATCCGTCTTTTGATTACAACGGAAGAGAAACGGATGATTTTGGAAGAAGCGGGAGTTGACGTACTTTTGGAATTGACTTTTTCCGAAGATTTTATGCGGATGGAGCCGGAAGCGTTCATTAGATTGTTGAAAGATCAATTATGTATGCAATATCTTGTTGTTGGAAATGATTTCCGCTTTGGATATCAAGGAAAGGGAGATATTAACATCTTGCAGGATCTATCTGTGATGCTTCATTTTACGTTGGATGTCGTTGAAAAAAAACAATGCAACAAGAGGGATATCAGCAGCACGTTTGTACGGGAAGAAATTTCACGGGGTCACATTAAAAACGCAAACGCGTTGTTAGGCTATCCCTACTATATTATAGGGGAAATTGTTCACGGAAACCACATCGGCAGCACAAAATTGCGGTTTCCGACGATCAATATGATCCCCCCGGCAGAAAAACTACTGCCGCCAAACGGCGTATATATCACGGAAGTCGTAGTTGAAGGACGAACATACAAAGGTGTGACTAACGTTGGCATCCGTCCGACTGTCGAAGAATATGAAAAACGGATTAGCGTCGAAACGCATATCTTGAATTTTAAGGCGGATATCTATGAGAAGATGGCAAAGGTCGTTTTTTTAGATTTCATTCGGGAAGAGAGAGCATTCAACTCCTTTGATATTCTAAAGGAACAGATCGCAAAGGATGTGAAAACGGCATGCCGTTTCTTTAATGAGAGAGGTAAATAAGAGCGATTTTTTATTGGTTGAAATGTGAACCATCATGTTTTATTGAAATTGTTACACAAATATTTCGTAATATTTACGGTTTTCGTTGACAAAAGTTACAAAAGTTTGATATACTTTCACCGTTGTTTACGAAAGTGTAACGAATAGCCAAGGAGATCTACAGCAATGAAAAAGACCGTTCGCTCATTTGTAATTATCGTCGTGGGAGCACTTGTGGTTTCGGCGGGAAACGAAACCGTCTTACAGGCGAAAACTATGGAGAAGGCGACGCAGACAGTCGCAGTCGGACAGTTGTCGGCGGGCGCGGTTTCTGTTAATTTGAATATTGATACGGTTGATGCGCTTGGTGTTTTAGGCAAATTTTCTGCAGGAGCGACCGCGGTTGCGGTGACAACCACCAATGATCCTGTTTTTTCCAAATCTGTTTTTGTTGATCTTCCTTCGGTTAACGAAGCGCAAAATACGATAGTAACGGCTTCTGCGACGGACAAAGATTCTTCGGAGGATTCTGTATTCGGTTATACCAATCTCGGTATTTCAAGTGTGGATAAGTTGAATGTTCGTGAGTCCGCGGATCGTTCGGCAAAGGCTGTCGGACGGATGGATGACGGTGCGGCTTGCGAGATCATTGCATATGAAGGCGACTGGGCGAAGATCGAATCCGGCGAAGTAGAAGGCTATGTCATGGCTTCTTATCTGGTGACGGGTGAGGAGGCGAAGAAAATTGCCTATGAACTGGCGACGGAAATGGTTACGGTTAATGCGGATTCTCTTAGGGTTCGTTCCGAAGCGGATGCAAGCGCTTCCGTATTGGCGAAAGTTAACAGCGGCACCTGCCTTGCACAGCCGGAAGATGAAGAGTCTGCTGACGCGACGCAGGATTGGGTTGCGGTGCAGTTAGAGGATGATACGACCGGTTATGTGGCAAGCGAATATGTCAATATTGCAAAAGGCTTGATGACCGCCAAGACCATCAAGGAGATCCAGACGCAGACGCAGAGTATTCTTTCGAGCGGCGCAACCAGTTTGACGGCATTTGCGACGCAGTTTGTCGGCAACCGCTATAAATGGGGCGGTTCTTCCCTGACCGGCGGTACGGACTGTTCAGGGTTTGTAATGTCGGTATTCGCGCAGTACGGCGTTTCCTTACCGCATTCCTCGTCTGCGCAGTCGAACTACGGCAGAACGGTCAGCGCATCAGAAGCGCAGCCGGGCGATCTGTTCTTCTATGGACGCGGCGGAAAGCGGATCGGACATGTGGCAATCTATATCGGCAACGGTCAGATCGTTCATGCGGCAAATTCCCGCGACGGCATCATTATTTCCAGCGCATATTATCAGACGCCGGTTACCGTAAAACGGATTTTGAATTAAATAATATTGTTCTTTACATGCAGCCGTAAGTGTGATATACTTGCGGTCGTGTGATTTTTTACCCATTATTCGGCATCAAGGAGACTCCGACCTTTTGCTGAATAGCGGGAAGTAATGAATTTTCAGGAGGAAAAAAATGATCGCAAAGCAGAAAAAACAGGCAATTATCAATGAGTATGCGCGTACACCGGGTGATACGGGTTCGCCGGAAGTACAGATTGCGGTACTTACGGCACGTATTTCGGAACTTACCGAGCATCTGAAAGTGAATCCGAAGGATCATCATTCAAGAAGAGGTCTTTTGAAAATGGTAGGTAAGCGTCGCAACTTGCTTGCTTATCTTCGCCGAATCGATATTGAGCGTTATCGTGCGCTGATTGAGCGTTTGGGCTTGAGAAAGTAACATCAAATAAGAGAGCGGGATATGATTTTATTCCGCTCTTATTATATTTTTACAAGAAAATGGGACATTCGTCCCGAGAAGTAAGAAGGAGACGAGATATGAAAACTTACACAATGGAACTTGCAGGCAGAACGCTGCGTGTCGATGTCGGCAGGGTGGCGGCGCAGGCGAATGGCGCGGTATTGATTCAATACGGCGATACGACGGTTCTTTCTACGGCGACATCTTCGGACAAGCCGCGTGAGGGAATCGACTTTTTCCCAATGTCGGTGGAATTCGAGGAAAAAATGTACGCCGTCGGCAAAATCCCGGGAGGATTTAACAAACGGGAAGGCAAGCCGTCGGAAAATTCAATCCTTACCGCACGCGTGATCGATCGTCCGATGCGTCCGCTGTTTCCGAAGGATTTCCGCAACGATGTTACGCTGAATAATCTTGTTATGAGCGTTGACCCGAAGTGCCGTCCGGAGATCGTGGCAATGATCGGTACGGCAATGGCAACCTGTATTTCGGATATTCCGTTTGACGGTCCCTGCGCGATGACGCAGATGGGTCTTGTGGACGGAGAATTTGTTGTCAATCCGTCCCAGGAGGAGTGGAACAAAGGCGATCTTCGGATGACGGTCGCTTCGACGGAAAGCAAGGTCATCATGATCGAAGCAGGCGCGAATGAAGTGCCGGAGGATAAGGTCTTAGAGGCGATATACAAAGCGCATGACGTTAACCAGTCGATCATCGCGCTGATCAAGCAGATGGTGGCGGAAGTCGGCAAAGAGAAATACAGTTACGAAAGCTGCGCAGTTCCCGAAACCATGTTCGAAGATATGAAGAAGGTCGTTTCGCCGGAAGAAATGGAAGCGGCAGTATTCACGGATGAAAAACAGGTTCGCGAGAAAAACATCAAGGACGTGACGGCGAAAATGGAAGAGGCTTTCGCTGATAACGAAGAATACTTGGCGGTACTTGACGAGGCAATCTATCAGTATCAGAAGAAGACGGTCCGCAAGATGATCTTGAAGGATCACAAACGTCCGGACGGTCGTGCGATCGATCAGATCCGTCCGCTTGCAGCAGAAATCGACATCATCCCCCGTGTGCATGGTTCTGCGATGTTTACCCGCGGACAGACGCAGATCTGTGATGTCGTTACGTTGGCGCCGCTTTCCGAAGCGCAGCGGATTGACGGTTTGGATGATAATATTACCGAAAAACGTTACATTCACCAGTATAATTTCCCGTCGTACTCGGTCGGCGAGACACGTCCGTCGAGAGGACCGGGACGCCGTGAGATCGGTCATGGAGCATTGGCGGAGCGTGCCCTGCTTCCGGTGCTTCCGTCGGTAGATGAGTTCCCGTATGCGATCCGTGCGGTTTCCGAAACTTTTGAAAGCAACGGCTCGACGTCCATGGCTTCAACCTGCGCGTCCTGCATGTCGCTGATGGCTGCCGGCGTGCCGATCAAGAAAATGGTCGCGGGGATTTCCTGCGGTCTGGTAACGGGCGATACAGATGATGATTACCTGGTTTTGACTGATATTCAGGGCTTGGAAGACTTCTTTGGCGATATGGACTTCAAAGTAACCGGTACGAAAGACGGGATCACGGCAATCCAGATGGATATCAAGATCCACGGACTGACCCGTCCGATCGTAGAGGAAGCGATCCGCCGGACGAGGGAAGCGCGGTTCTTCATTATGGACGAGTGCATGTCAAAAGCGATTGATAAGCCGCGTGCGGAAGTAAGCAAGTACGCGCCGAAGATCATTTCCATCAAGATCGATCCGCAGAAGATCGGCGATGTTGTCGGACAGCGCGGGAAGACGATCAATGAGATCATTGACCGCACGGGCGTCCGCATTGATATTGACGACGACGGCAACGTATCCGTCTGCGGTACGGACAAGGCGGCAATGGACGAGGCTGTCCGCCTGATCAATATTATTGTAACGGATTTTGAAAAAGGACAGGTGTTCACCGGCAAGGTAGTATCCATTAAGGAGTTTGGCGCATTTATCGAGTTTGCGCCGGGTAAGGAAGGCATGGTTCACATTTCAAAAATTGCGCGTGAGCGGATTAACCGCGTTGAGGATGTCCTTACCCTCGGCGATACGGTAAAAGTCGTCTGCCTCGGCAAAGACAAGATGGGACGCATCAGTTTCTCGATCAAGGACGCACAGTGAAAAAAGTAATTGTGATCGGCGGCGGGGCTGCCGGAATGGCGGCGGCGTATGCCGCCTCCTTTCATGTAGCGGACGTTTTGCTGTTGGAGCGCAACGAAAAACTCGGCAAGAAGATTTACATCACCGGACAAGGCAGGGGGAATCTTACCAATGCCGCGGATATCGGCGATTTCTTTGAACACATTGTAAGCAATCCGAAGTTTTTGTACAGCGCACTCTACGGATTTACGAACGAACAGTTATTGGAACTGCTGAAAAGTTATGGGCTTGTGACCAAAACGGAACGGGCAAAGCGTGTGTTTCCGGCATCGGATCATGCGTCGGATATTACGGCGGCATGGCGTAAGGCATTACAGGCAAGAGGAGTGAAAGTCCGCCTAAACTGCGGCGTTAAGGAACTTTTAACGAAGGATGTGCTTGCTTTGCCGGAGGAAGCCGGGGGCGGCGCAACTTTTTGTATCACCGGCGTTCGCTTAGATGACGGGAGCGAGGAGTTAGCCGATCATGTGATCGTTGCGACCGGTGGCATATCCTATCCGTCAACCGGTTCTACCGGGGATGGACTTCGGTTCGCGCAAGGGCTAAGGATACATACGACTGTACTGCGGCCGGCGTTGGTGCCGTTTACGACGCTGGAAACGGATATCTGCGCACTGCAGGGGCTTTCGCTTAAGAATGTGGGCTTTTTGGTTTTTGACGGGAAAAAGCGGCTCTATGAGGGATTCGGCGAAATGCTGTTTACGCATTTCGGGGTGTCGGGTCCGCTGGTTTTGTCGGCGTCTTCACGGGTGACGGGATGTTTTGACGGCGCACCGTCCGAAACGGATACAAAAGATGACGACAAACATCCGGCGCAGAAGAAAACGCTTTCGGCGGAAATTGATTTCAAGCCGCGTCTTTCAAAAGAACAGGTGGATAAGCGGCTGCTTGCCGAAATTCAAAAACGTCCGAAACAGGCGTATCGCCGTTTTTTTGAAGGGCTGCTTCCGAAAGGCATCCATCCGGTCATGGTGGCTCGTTCCGGCATTGATAAAGAGCGGCGGATCGGGACGCTGACAAAAGAAGATCGGCAGATTGTGGGCGGGCTGTTAAAGCATTTTTCGCTTACGCTCACGGGTACACGCGGATTCAAGGAGGCTATCATCACGCAGGGCGGCGTTGATGTAAAAGAGATCGACCCGCAGACCATGCGTGCTAAACGCATCAAGGGGCTGTCCTTTGCCGGTGAAGTGATCGACGTGGATGCGTTGACGGGCGGATTTAACTTGCAGATCGCGTTTTCCACGGGAATAGCCGCCGGGAACGGATTGGCGGAGTCATAGATTTTAATAGGAGAGCAGAAATTATGAATATTGCGATTGACGGACCCGCAGGAGCGGGCAAAAGCACCGTTGCTAAACTGGTCGCGAAGAAAATGAATATGATTTATGTCGATACGGGGGCGCTTTACCGGGCGATCGCGCTGTATCTGATCGAACACCAAATAAATGCGGATGATGAGTCTGCAGTTGGCGCGGCGCTTGATGATATTGGCATTGTAATGGTGCATGAAGCGGACGGGCAGCATATTATCTTAAATGATGCAGATGTGACAGGCAATATCCGTACGGAAGCTGTCGGGAACATGGCAAGCAAAACGAGCGCCTATTCGTGCGTCCGGGAAAAACTTCTGTCGCTGCAGCAAAATATCGCACTCGAACAGGATGTCGTCATGGATGGACGGGATATCGGAACGACGGTGCTGCCGAAGGCGGAAGTGAAGATTTTTCTGACCGCAAGCGTGGAGGTGCGGGCAAAACGCCGGTTTGACGAATTAACGGCAAAGGGAGAACCCTGCGATTTTGAGAAAATTGCCGCGGATATTAAAATACGGGACGAGCAGGATCGGACGCGCACGCTTTCACCGCTTGTTCAGGCAAAGGACGCCTATTTGTTAGACAGTTCCGCGCTTACGATTGATGAGGTTGTTGCAAAGATCATAAGCCGTGCCGAAGGAGCGGCATAAGAGATGGAAGTCATTACGGCAAAATCGGCGGGTTTTTGTTTCGGCGTAAGGCGCGCGGTGGATATGGCGCGCCAAAAAGCAAAGGAGCATACGCCCGTGTATACCTACGGTCCGATCATTCATAATGAGAATGTAGTCGCAGATTTGGAAGAACAGGGCGTTTTTTCGATGGAGGCTGAGCCGTCGTCTTTTGCGTCGGGGGATAAGGACATCATCATCCGCTCCCATGGCGTGACAAAGGAGGTTGCTGAGAAAATGGCGTCTTTTGGCAATCGCGTGACGGATGCGACCTGCCCTTTTGTCAAAAAAATTCACAGGATCGTTGCCGAACATTCAGCGGAGGGCGAACAGATCGTGATATTCGGAACGGCATCGCATCCCGAGGTAGTCGGCATCAAGGGCTGGTCTTCGACGCCTTGCATCGTTGTCGCGGATGAAAAAGAGGCGGAAATGTTTGTTGCCGATACCCAAAAAACACTTTGTATCGTGGCGCAGACGACGTTCCCCTACAAGAAATTTCAAGATATGGTTGAAATCATAAAAGAAAAGGGGTATAATATTTCTGCTTTTAATACAATATGCAATGCAACAGAGGAACGCCAGCGCGAAGCGGCAGAGATTGCGTCAAAAGTCGATGTCATGCTCGTGATTGGCGGCAGGAACAGTTCTAATTCCGCGAAGTTGTTTCAAATCTGTAAGGAGATATGTCCGAATACTATTTTTTTACAGACGGCTCAGGATATGGATCTGTCAGGCTTTCTTTCCATTGACAGGATTGGTATTACGGCAGGGGCGTCCACCCCAAACTATATTATTAAGGAGGTTCAAACGAAATGTCAGAAATGAGTTTTGAACAAATG
>CAJOQZ010000068.1 GCA_905236585.1 uncultured Lachnospiraceae bacterium | reverse complement strand
GCGGGAATCGCGCATTACGGGCTGCTTTCGGAAATGGAAGAAAAAGAATGGGACGATATCATAGATACAAATCTAAAATCGTGCTTTAACACGGCAAAAATCATTGTTCCTGTCATGGTACGCCAGCAAAGGGGGCAGATCATCAATATATCTTCCATATGGGGGACATACGGCGCATCCTGCGAGGTGGCGTATTCCGCCTCGAAGGGCGGGGTGAACGCTTTTACAAAGGCGCTCGCAAAGGAACTTGCCCCGTCGCATATTGCGGTCAACGCCATTTCCTGCGGGGTGATCGACACGGAAATGAATGCGCATTTGTCAAAGGACGAACGAGCCGCGTTGCGCGGCGAAATCCCGGCAGACCGCTTCGGAACGCCCGAAGACGTAGCGAATACGGTGGTCGGCTTGCTTAGGATGTCGTATGTGACCGGACAGATTATTGGATGCGACGGAGGCTTTTGAGGGAAACCTCGGAAATCAACTTTTATTTAGAACAAATGTTTCTCAAGTGTGAGGTTAAGGCATTCTTGCCGTGGAACCCGGAGATTTGTATGTTCCCAAGGCAAGATTGGATGAAAATTGATTCCCATGAACAACGCCATACCGCCCCTTGCCGATACGAACAAAATGAGGTACACTTAAAGGCAGATTGCATTGCAGTTACGAAAAAAAGCAAATGAGGAGAAAAGGGATGAATATCATAGTATTGGCAGGGGGGCTTTCGACGGAGCGCGACGTATCGTTCCAATCCGGCAAAAAGATCACGGAAGCGCTGCGGCACAAGGGGCACCGGGCGATCCTTTTAGACGTGTTCATGGGATACGGCGACGAGGAGAGTGACGTGTCGGACGCGTTCGACCACGAGGAAGCGTATAGCGCACAGGTGCCGGAAATAGCGGACATTGCGCCGGATTTGAAAAAGGTAAAGGCATCCCGCAAGGATCAGAGCGACAGTTTTTTCGGACCGAACGTGCTGGCGCTTTGCAAAATGGCGGACATCGTCTTCCTTGCGCTTCACGGCGCGGACGGGGAGAACGGCAAACTCCAGGCGGCGTTTGACCTTTTGGGAATCAAATATACCGGCAACGGGTCGCTTGGCTGTGCGCTCGCCATGGACAAGGGCATTGCCAAACAGTTTATGATGGAATACGACATCCCTACGCCGCATGGATTTACAGTCAAGTGGCGCGGCGAAAGTTACAATTATCATGTGGATACAGTGAACTATCCCTGCATTGTCAAACCGGCGTCCGGCGGATCTTCCATCGGCGTTACGATCGTTCGGGAACCGAAGGATTATCAGGCGGCGGTAATGGATGCGTTTACATATGAAAAAGAGATCATCGTCGAGGATTATATAGAAGGCAGAGAGTTTTCCGTCGCGGTGCTTGACGGAGTCGCGCTGCCGGTAATTGAGATTGCACCGAAAAGCGGATTCTACGACTACAAAAACAAATACGCCGCAGGGGCGACGGTTGAGACGTGTCCGGCGGATCTGTCGGATGAGTTGACGACGCAGATGCAGTTGTACGCGGAGCGGCTTGTTGCGGCGCTCGGTTTGGAAACGTATTCGCGGATGGATTTTATCGTTTCGGAAAATGAAGACATCTACTGTCTGGAGGCGAACACGCTGCCGGGCATGACGCCGACGAGCCTGATCCCGCAGGAAGCGGCGGCGATCGGCATCGATTACGAAGATCTTTGCGAAGAGATCATTCAGATATCTATGGGGAAATATAACGGATGAAAGGGCTTAATATGCACACCGTCGCCATAGCGGTCGGCGGCAGGATTCACAATCCGAAAGACATCGCCGATGTGGAGATACAGGGCGTAGCGATCGACAACCGGCAGGTGGTGAAGGACTATATATTTATCCCAATCCGCGGGCAGAAAGTGGACGGTCATACATTTATCCCCGCCGCATTCCGTGCAGGGGCGTTGTTCGTTTTGACGGATCATGAACTGAAGGAAGATGAGTTTGGCGAGTCTTCGGAGGCGCCTTATCCGTATATCGAAGTGGAGGACACGCCGCAGGCGCTGAAAAAACTTGCCGCGTATTACCGGAGCACGCTTTCCATTCCGATCATCGGCATCGTCGGCAGCGTCGGCAAGACCAGCACCAAGGAGATGGCGGCGTCGGTGCTGACCCGCAAATACATGGTGTTAAAAACGGAGGGCAACCTGAATAACGAGATCGGGCTGCCGCTTACCCTGCTTAGCATCCGCGAGCAGCATACCGCAGCGGTTGTGGAAATGGGGATTTCGGATTTCGGAGAGATGCACCGGCTCGGGGAGGTTGCGAATCCCGATATCGTCGTTATGACGAACATCGGGCAGTGCCATTTGGAGCAGCTGCATGACCGGGACGGCGTACTGCGGGCGAAAAGCGAGATATTGTCCCATCTGCACACACCGGCAACGGTGATATTGAATGCGGACGATGACAAATTGAATACGATTCAGGAGGTCGAGGGCGCGAAGATCATCCGTTACGGCGTAAAGAGCGGGGACGTCCGGGCGACCAGAGTCCAGCCGATGGGGATGGAAAGCGTCCGGGTGAATTTTGTCCTGCCGGACGGAACGGCGTCACAGGCGACGATCCCGCTGCCCGGGGAGCATACGGTCTACAACGCCATGGCTGGCGTGGCGGTAGGCTTCGTGCTTAAGATGCCCTTGGCGGCGATTTTGCAGGGGATCGAACATGTCCGCACGATACAGGGGCGCAGCAATTTCCTTCATCTGCGCGACAACATCACTTTGATCGACGACTGCTATAACGCCAATCCCATGTCGATGAAGGCGTCGCTTTCCGTGCTGGCGCAGGCGCAGGGGCGCAAAATCGCGGTGCTTGGCGATATGGGGGAATTGGGGAGCGAGGAAAAGGAACTGCATTACAGAATCGGAACCTATCTCGCGCAGCTGCCGATCCAATGGCTCCTTACTGCGGGAACGCTTTCCAAAGAGATCGCAAGGGGCGTTGCCGACGCGGGAGGACGGATTCGCGTGCGTTCATTTGAAACGAGGGACGCCATGACGCTCGAACTTTTGAAAATGATCGAGCCGAATGACACGATCTTGCTGAAAGCGTCCCATTTTATGCAATTTGATCATGTCGTGGATGATGTGAAAAGCAACTATCAATAGGAGGATTACGATATGGGGATGACAAACAAGCAGTTCCAAGGATTTATCCGATTGTCGGAAATGTCTTTGGATCGAATCATCGAAATCATTAAAAAAGATCTGCCGGAGGACAATCCGGCGGTGCAGGAAGCCGAAAAATTAAGAGAAACATATCAAAGCATGCTGGAAGACGCGAATTAGGATGGGGATATACGCATTAGCGAAAGTACGTTCCGTTAATGCGCATAAAATCATTGCCTTACGGCTGGTATAGCATATCTTGGATTTTCCCTTTTACATAGTCTCCGATGTGTTTTTTCTCCTCGGCGGATAAATCGCTTAGCAAAATCGGCTCGCCGAAACGGATTTTCACATGGGACGGACGGATGAAGGGGATGTGGTTTTCGAATATTTCCGGCGTTCCCGACACGGCGACCGGAATGACGGGGCAGCCGGTACGCGACGCGACCTTGAAACTTCCCGCCTTAAATTCGCCGAGGTCGCCGCTTCCCATACGGGTGCCCTCGGGATAAATGAACATGGAGCAGCCGGACTTCACCTCGTCGATCGCGGCGAGGATCATCCGCATCCCGCTTCGGGGGTCGCTGCGGTCGAAGGTCAGCCCGTGCAGAAGGCGCATCCACCAGCGAAGCAGGGCAAAGCGGTCAATCTCTTTTTTCGCCACAAAGCCGACGCCGGAGGGCAGAAGCGGATAGGTAGTTACGATATCAAAATAACTTCTGTGGTTGCCGATGAAAAGCACGGCTTTATCTTTTGGAATGTTCGCGACGCCGTCGGCGTCAATATCCACGCCGCTTATTGCTGATATGACGGAAAGGGCGCCGCAGACGATCGACTGCGAGATGTTCTGCGCGCTTTTCGGCGCAAAATGCCGCATAATATACAAAACAGCGCAGCACGGCAGAGAGAATATGAAAAAAATCACAAGGAATAATGCGACGAAAAACGTGCGGATCATACGACTAAGTCCTTTCCGGTAAAGTTTTTTTATAAAAACATCCTATCGCATAATGCCCGAAAATTCAAGAAAAATAGATAACGGGGAACGAAATTTCGCCCTTTGTGCAACTTTGACAAAATGACGGAAAGGTGCTATATTTATCAAGGCGTTTTTTTACCGCCAGTCAATGCGAGGAGGAACGAAGTACATGGAACATTCAGAATATGATAAGATTCGGTCGTCTATCCGTCAGCAGTGCGGAAGCAGGGTAATGATCCAACTGGACCGCGGCAGGAACAAAGTTGACATCCAGTCGGGGACGATACAGGAAGCCTACCCAAGCGTCTTTACCATCATGGTTGACGAGATAGATGAGGACAGACCGGCGCAGCTGCTGTCGTTTTCCTATACCGATGTTATCACAAAAGAAATACGAATGAAACTGTGTTAAAAGTTCACTTAGCCCCCGCTAAAAAGCGGGGGTTTCTCATATTAATCCCACAAGAAAATGAAGCGTTGACCGACTGGTCAAAATGCTGTACAATATTAAGGACAGAAAGGGGTGATCAGTTATGGTTGCAGCAAACTATACAGCGGTTAGAAATAATCTGAAAGACTATTGCGATAAAGCATCTGATGAAAATGAAATTGTTCTTGTTACCAGAAAAGCCGACAAGAATGTTGTAATCATGAGCCTTGATAAGTTGAATCAGATTGAAAAGGAACTGCGAAACGCCCGTTATCTTGCTAAGATAGAACGAGGTTTTGCACAGATTGAATCCGGTCATGGTGTGGCGCATGAACTTATCGAGGACTGATTTATATGGAGAAGATTTGGTCTGATGATGCATGGGATGATTATCTCTATTGGCAGGGTCAGGATAAAAAGACGCTAAAAAAAATAAATTCACTTATAAAATCTGTTGAAAGGGATGGAGTAATGGAGGGTCTGGGCAAACCGGAGCCTCTTAAATACAGGGACGGATACAGCAGAAGGATAGATGAGAAAAATCGGATTGTTTATGATGTCGTAGATGGAAAACTGCATATTGTTTCATGCAGAGATCATTATGAAAATTAGAATTATGACTTTAATGATTTTCACCGGTGGAGATAAGAATCTTATCTCCACCGGTCATTGCAAATCCAAATAAATTTCTGTTATCCTCGTCGTTAATGTGGTATAAAACCCATATTATATTGAAAAACAAAGGAGACGATAATGAAGGAGATAATAAAACTAAAGGGCATGACGCAGAAACGTCTCATGGGAATCGGTGCGGCGGCGCTTGCCGCGGT
>CAJOQZ010000067.1 GCA_905236585.1 uncultured Lachnospiraceae bacterium | reverse complement strand
GTACGCGCCATTTCATGTTTTTTGTCTAATGTGAAATCCATGAAGTTCTTCCTCCTAATTTTGTTCAAGCAATGCACGAACTTTTTCTTTGCTTCGTCAAGATCCTTGCATTCTTCCAGTAAAATAATTATTTTTCTGGTTTGGTTCTCTTCTGCGCTTTTTTTTAAGTAACTCACCATCTGTCATATTGTTACCTCCCTAAAAAGCGTTGCTTTCGCATCATGCATCCATCGGTGTCTTGGTGCGGTCCGCATTGTAAATATAGAAGCCCTTGCCGCTCTTCGCACCTAAGTTGCCGCCGCGTACCATTTTGCGCAGAAGCGGGCATGCACGATACTTGCTGTCGCCTGTCTCGTTGTAAAGAACATCCATGATCGCAAGGCAGATATCCAAGCCGATAAAGTCGCCGAGTTCCAACGGTCCCATCGGGTGGTTCGCACCGAGTTTCATTGCCGTGTCGATGCCCGCTACATCCGAAACGCCTTCCATCTTGATAAACGCCGCTTCGTTGATCAACGGAATCAGGATACGGTTCACTACAAAACCTGCCGCCTCGTTCACCTGTACCGGCTCCTTGCCGATCTCAACGGAAATCTTCTTGATCGCCTCTACCGTCTCGTCCGGCGTATTCACGCCCGCGATGACCTCGATCAACTTCATCCGGTCCGCCGGATTGAAGAAGTGCATACCGATCATCGGACGGGATAAGCCGTTGCCGATCTCCGTGATGGAAAGAGAGGACGTATTGGATGCGAAGATGCAGCCTTCCTTGCAGATCTCGTCCAATTCCTTGAACGTCGTCTTCTTAACTTCCATGTTCTCGAATGCCGCCTCAACGATCAGATCTGCGTCCTTGCAGAGATCTTCCTTTAATCCCGGCGTGATCTTCGCTAAAATGCCGTCTACCTTTGCCTGATCCATTTTGCCTTTTTCAACAAGGCGGGCATAGCCCTTCGCGATCTTGTCCTTGCCGCCGTCAGCCCATTCCTGCTTGATGTCGCAGAGCGCTACTTCATAGCCGTCGACCTGAGCGAAAGCCTTCGCGATGCCCTGTCCCATCGTACCTGCGCCGATAACTCCTACTTTCATGATGTATCCTCCTGTGTATTTATTTTACCGTTAATTATCTTTCTACAACAGTTGCGCAGCCCATGCCGCCGCCGATGCAAAGCGTCGCAAGACCCTTCTTCGCATCTTTCTTCTGCATCTCATGCAAAAGCGTAACAAGGATGCGGCAGCCCGAAGCGCCTACCGGATGTCCAAGTGCGATAGCGCCGCCGTTCGGATTCAACTGCTTCGCAACGTCAATGCCCAAGTCCTTGCCTACCGCTACGGACTGTGCAGCGAACGCCTCGTTCGCCTCGATGATGTCGAAGTCCTCAATCTTAAGACCGGTCTTCGCCATAACTTTTTTCGTCGCCGCAACCGGACCGATTCCCATAACTTCCGGACGAACGCCTGCAAGAGCGCCCGCTACGAATGTAGCCATCGGCGTAACGCCAAGTTCTTTTGCTTTTTCTTCGCTCATAACGATGATCGCCGCCGCGCCGTCGTTGATGCCCGAAGCGTTGCCCGCCGTAACGAATCCGTCCTTGTTGATCGGACGCATGCCCGCCAACTTCTCCAATGTAACGGTAGGACGCGGTCCCTCGTCCGTATCGAACATTACCGTTTCTCTCTTAACCTTAACCTCAACCGGTACGATCTCATCCTTGAACGCGCCGGATTCCATAGCAGCCTTGCACTTCTGCTGACTGTTGAACGCAAACTCATCCAACTCCTCACGGGTTAAGTTCCACTCGCGGCAGATATTGTCCGCCGTGGTAATCATATGATAATCATTGAACGCATCCCACAGAGCGTCCTTCACCATCGTATCTACCAAAGCGCCCTGGCTTGCGGACGGCCACGTCATACGATAGCCGTAACGTCCCTGCGGAATCGCGTAAGGCGCCATCGACATATTCTCCATACCTCCGGCAACCACAACGTCAGCGTCGCCCGCCATGATCATCTGCGCCGCCTGATTCACGCAGTTCAAACCGGAACCGCAGACAACATTCGTCGTCACCGCCGGAACCTCTACCGGAAGTCCTGCCTTGATCGAAGCCTGACGAGCCACGTTCTGTCCCTGACCTGCCTGAATTACGCAGCCCATATACACATGTTCCACATCCTCCGGCTTGATGCCAGCGCGGTTGATCGCCTCTTTGATCACGATCGCGCCAAGTTCCGCCGCCGGTGTGTTGCTCAATGCGCCCCCCATTGTACCGATTGCCGTACGACACGCACCCGCTAATACTACTTTTTTGCTCATCTTTTTTCTCCTTTACTTTTTTGGAGGTCCTTTCTTTTGGCTGAAACTTCTATATTATAGTCAAAAAAAGAAGACCCTCTTAAAACTCGACAAGTAAAATAATACCATAAGAGGGTCTATGTAGCAAGGTAATTTTTGTGTAATTTTACCAATAAGTGTTCAAAAAAAACATCCGATATTGGGGAATTATATCATCCCGCCAGCGATTCCCGACGGTTCGCATTTCCTCTAATTCGCGCCCCATTTATAGAAGAACGCATGTCCGCCGATGGTCGTATAGCCCGTAATCCCGTAATATTCCGCCCACTTCGGCGTCATGAAAAACAGCCAGTTGCCGTTCCTTGAGCCATTGCAGACCGCACGCGCAATCTCCATGCAGGTTTCGTTCGGACCCGCTTCGATAAATTTCGTTACGATCCCCTTGCGCCACGGCTCGAACTGGTTCTCCTGCGTAATTACGCCGTAGATCGTGTTCGGGAATTTGGAACTTTTTACACGGTTCATGATAACGCTTCCGACCGCGAGTTTGCCGGTGTAGGACTGGTTGCCCGCCTCCGCCTGGATCGTCGCCGCAAGCAATACGATCTCCGTTTCATCCGCAGCGTATGCTCCGCCGGTATCTTCGTACACCTCATACGACGCGTCGTCAAAAGACTGCCCCGCCAGTTCGGCTTCCACTCGCGCTTCGATCTTCGCAGCGACCGAAGCCTCATCTACTGTCACTTCCCCGACTTCTTCGGGCGCTGTGGGCGGTTCGGTTCCATTTGCCTCCGCCTCGGCAACCGCCTGTTCAAACGCAGCCTGTGCCTCTTCTTCTGCCTTTTTTCGCGCTTCTTCCTCTGCCTGTCGGCGCACTTCCTCCTCGACGCGCTTGCGGATCTCTTCTTCCGCCTTCTTCCTCGCCTCTTCCGCCGCCTTAGCCGCCGCGCGCTTCCGCTCCGCCTCCTGCTCCTCGGCGATGCGCTTTGCCAAAGCCGCCTGTGCCGCCGCTTGCTGCGCCTCCAAATCCTTCATCTGATTCTGCAGGGACGTAATCTGCTCGTCGTAATTGTCGATCTGGTTCTTGGTGGAGATGATCTGCCCGTTGGTCTGATTCAGTTCGGATATCTCAATCCCAAGCAGAGAACTAAGTTCGCCTTGGGAGGCGGACAACTGCTCTTTGAATGCTTTCAGTTCTTCCTCGGAGGCGGAAAGTTCAAGCGCCTTTTTTTCAATATCCGCTTCGATCGTCTCATAATCGGAGATGATCTGCTGGTCGTACTGCGCCGCCGCCCACATATAGTCCACGCGCTTCAAAAAGTCGGCGAACGTCCCCGACTCCAGATAGGCGGTCAAAATGTTCTGTCCCGCCGTCATTTCATAATTATATGCGATCCGGCTCTTCAGCCGGTTGTACTGCTCGCTCTTAAGGTTCTCGGCTTCCGCGAGCTGGGATTTCAACGTCTCGATTCCGTCCATCGTCTCCGATATCTGCTCGTTCGTATCGTTGATGCTCGCATACAACGTATTCAAACGGGACGTCGTAACATTGATCTGCGCCTGCGTCTCCTGTGCGTCCTCCTGCAGATTGGACACCGCCTGCTGCGCCTCTGCCTTCCGGGCGTTCGTATCTTCCAACTGCTGCTCCGTCTGCTGTTGCTTTTGCTGAATGCGCTGAATCTCTTCCTCTTCGGAAGCGCGGGAAACGAACGTCGCCGGGTAAGAAAAAGCAACCGTCGCCGCAAGAACTACTGTAAAAAGACGTATTTTTATTCTATGTTGAATCATGCTACACCACACACCGTATGCTTGAATCTCACAAAATCCGGCTTTCACACACACTTTTTTACATTGCCGGATTCGCTTTTTATGGGTCAAAATACGCTTTCAGCCCATATATATTAACTATTTCGGCATTTCTCCATAGAATATTAGCACATGTTTAGACTCATTTCAACTTTTATTATAAGTGTTCCATGGATACGCACGAACGCCCCACCGAAAAGGCGGGGCGTGATGCTGATTGTTTGTAGCCGGAAAGGTTCTATATCGTTTTCCGAAGCAGCCTTGCCGCGACAAGCATTATCGCCGCCAAGGCGAGCAGGTATGCCGCCGTCGCATTCGTATCGCCCATGCCTACGTCTCCCATCTTGGGCGCGCTGGCGGTCGTCGGATTCGTCTTGCCGCTTACCGTGCCGCTTCCTGTGCCCTCTGCCGCCGCCGTCTGATCCGCGCCGCTGTAGACGAGCGCGTAGGCGGAGAACAGACTCGTTTCCATGGTTACCGTATTATCCGAGTTGTCCGTGTCGGGAAGCAGCGCCACCTGTCCGTCGTGGTCTCTTAACATGGCAAATGTCAATCCCCTGCTTTTAAGTTCCGTCGGCACGTCCACCTCGACCGTCAATGCGCCGTTCGTCTGCGTCATCCTCGTCCAGTCCGCGCTTCCGATCTTTTTCTCCAAGGTGATGTCATAGTACTGTCCGACTGTATACCGCGGGTACGCCGACGCAAACCTCTGCTTTTGTTCCTGCGTCGCCCCAGCCGTCTCCGCCGTCACCGTAAGGCGAACCTCCGCCGAGCCGCCCGCGCTGATTGCCGCCAGTTCCTCCGCGGTAAACAGGCTCGCCAGCAGTTTCTCCGACTTGCCGCGCAGCGTGCCGTTGCTTAAAGCGTTCCCGCCGTCGTCCTTCGCCGCAACGGAAATCTTGACAAGGCCGCTTCCGTATTGCACGTTTCTCGCCGTGCCGAAAGGAATCTGCTCATCCGTCGCCTGACGAACTGTAGAAGTGCTTTCCGTTCCGGGAATCGGTCTGCCCAGCCAAGAGGAGCCGCTGCTCGACGAGCCGCCTGACGAGGACGTCGTAGATGTGGTCGTCGCGGCGCCGCTCGTTCCGCCGCCATCCGTTACAAGTTCGACTTCTTCCGTCGCATAGGTCAGCGCGAAGGTCGAGTAGAACTGCGAGAACATATGTACTTTCGCGTTCGCGCCGGAGC
>CAJOQZ010000066.1 GCA_905236585.1 uncultured Lachnospiraceae bacterium | reverse complement strand
GAATGCTTTTTACCTCGATCCTGTGGGCTCTCTCTACGGCATCATTCATATCAATGATCACGAAAATATAGAACATAACAGCCGCCCCGACAAACGATATGTTCGTAAGAGATATTCCGTAAAAGAAAACCTGTGCAATAGAAGCAACGCCCGGCGCCGTAACAAACAGGATCATCGAGATAAAAACCGGTCTGTTGATCAGCCGGCGATACCGCACCAGCGCAAAAAGCACCAAAAACAGAATAAACAAGGGAATTACGTAACTTAATATAAACAACGGCGCTCTTTGGTAATGATTTGTTTCATCGAAGGTATAATATAATCCCTCAAACTGGGAAATGATAAGAAGCGTTTCGCCAATCCAAACCATAATAACCGAAAGCCTGAGGGAAAACGGTCTGAGGGCAAGCCCTCCCTCGTGCATCAGGACGTCGGACAGATACAACACCACTCCCAATATGACAAGAAGCGTAATGGCAAACGCCAGATAGTTGGAAATCCTTACCATGTAAAATCCCAGCGTACTGACATCGCCGCGATAAATATAAGCAAAACGGTCGGCAAACAGCAAAATACCGGCGCTTATTTCCAGCATAAGCAGCGCAGCCTTTCTTTTCGAAGAAAGCGTCTTTGTTACAAGCACAAATATGCTGATAATAAAACAGATGCTTCCCAGCGACTGCATGATATTCAGCTGATGTTCTCTTATAAAATCAAGCATGCGATAAAAACCCCTTACATTTTATTTTTGCCGCCGCAAATTAAAGTTTCCATGCCTTCCCAATCGAGGACTTTCAGCATCCTTTGCGCTTCTTTTATTTTTTCGTTGTCTTCTTTGGGCAGCGCGTATTCCTTCAGGCTTTCAAGGATCATTTCCACCGAATCATAATCCATCTGGGGAATGACGTCGGACAGCGCCGAATATGCGTCCTTTAACATATCATCCGGAATCATATCCTTATCGCCGTCATCCTCCTCATCCTCGATTTTTTTCAGTTTTTCCTTAAAGCGAATATATTCTTCCAGCAAAATATCGGTATTGGCGTCAATATACGCCATGTCCTCTCTGTTGCCGGCGTCTTCCATTGCCGCCGCCATTTCCGATAATCCGCCCGCGCCGATTATCCTTGCGGAACTTTTGAGCGCATGCACCTTTATGGTAAAAAGCCTGATATTCCCTGCTTCGTAGGAATCCCGGATCACCTTTGCATTGTCGTCGATCGTATCATAGAACATGCCAAGGGATAACATAAATCCGCTGATCCCGCCGGAGTTTTTAATTCCCTCCGATACGGTGATCCCTTCCGTTTCGTATATCCACTTCTTATCCTCCGGGATTTCCGTTATGTCTTCCCGGATATCCTCCGCATCCGGCTTTTCCATCATGGCGTCCGGCAAATGCTTCATGATGGTCCGCTCGAGCATATCGCTGTCGATCGGCTTCGACAGATATCCGTTAAAGCCTTTCGATATATAAAACGCCTCGTCTACCGCCGTATTGGCGGTAAGCGCATAAACCGGCAGCGTAAGATCGCTCTCCCGTATTTTCTCCAACGTTTCGATCCCGTCCATTCCCGGCATCATATGGTCGAGCAGAACCACATCAAACCTCGTATCCTTTATCTTCTCTAATGCCTCCTCTCCGCTTGATGCGGTCGATACAAACACCTTTGTCGGCTTCAAAAGCCCTTTGATCACATTCAGATTCATCGGCGTGTCGTCTACCACAAGGATATCGGCATCCGGCGCGATAAACTTCGGCACATACGGTCCGTTGGTCTTGCTGCCGTCATGTTCTGTGAAAACGCCGATGGGCGTCTTGTCTGCGATTTTCTGATCCAGCGTAAGAATAAATTCAGAACCCTTGCCGTATTCGCTTTCGCAGATGAGGCTTCCGCCCATCAGTTCGGCAAATTTTCTGGAAATATCCAGCCCCAGCCCGGTGCCCTGTATGGCGCTGTTTTTTTCCTCGTCAAGCCTCTCATACGCGGTAAAGAGTTTTTCCATATCCTCCTGTTTTACGCCCATGCCGGTGTCCTTGACGGAAAAACGGAGTTTGCAGACGTCGTCCTTTCGTTCATCCATGGAAACAAAAAGGGCAAAGCCTCCGACCTCCGTGTATTTTACGGCATTCGTCAAAAGGTTTAAGACAATTTGCTTAATCTTGCCCGCATCCCCATAAAGGCGGCTTGGCAGCACTTCATCGATCGCCACGTCAAAAGACAGTTCTTTTTCCGTGCTCCGCACCCGGATCATGGAAACGATCGACCGAAGCATATCCTGTGTATCGTATTCCAGCTCCACAAGATGCATCTTGCCGGATTCGATCTTGGAGATATCCAAAAGATCATTTATCAAAGAAAGCAGCGATTCCGATGCGTTCCTTATATCAAACGCATAATTCATCATCGACATGAAGTATGGCTTAGGAACGCCGGAAGCATCCTCTCGCAGCGCCATTTCATTCATTCCCATGATGGTATTGATCGGCGTCCTGATCTCATGAGACATATTCGCAAGGAATCGGGTCTTCGCGGTATTTGCCCTTTCGGCGTCTTCCTTTGCCTGTTTGATCTCTATGTACTGCTTACTGATGATGGTGCTCTTTACAACCTGCCATACGACGGCTCCGGCAAGCAATGCGGCTGCCGTGACAACCATAAACATAAATATCGGAAGTTCGGTAAATCTTGCCGTTTTCACGATCCGGTAGGAATCATCGACCAGTTTGTTTCCTTCGTTGTCAATCGCCTGAACGTGAAGCGTATAATTCCCGTATTTAAGACCGGCATACTCTAGCGGCGAAAGGTCTTCCCTGTCGACCTCGATCCCGTCCTTTTCCATGCCCTCAAAAAATATTTTCACCGTAGGATTCATCATCGTGTAATCCAACACGGACACGGTAATGCTGATCCTCCCGGCTGTGCTTGGGATTGTATAGGTTCCGTCTTTATCGGGTATCACCTTCTTGTCGTTGCAATATACGGAACGGATCGCCGATTTCACCGGCGCTTTTTTGTCTGTCGTATGATTGATATTCACCATGCACACGCCGGTTCTTCCCGGTATGTACAAAAGACCGTCCTCTCCCAAAGCGCTGTAGGAATTGGACGTCGGCGTGCTTGTAACGCCGTTTGCTATCGTATATAGTTTATAATCTGTTACGTCATCCCGAAGCATTTCCTCGGTACTTACCATATATACGCCATAGGATGACAGTATCCACATATTATGATCATCATCAAAGTACAGATCATAGTTATTGTTATACGGAAAAGTCGTGACCTCCTTTATTGCCCCGTCTTTCATGTATTCAATGGAATTGGAAGTGACAAGCCAGTAAGCGCCGCTTTCCTCGTCTTTTTTTATCCTCATAACGACGTCGCTGGTAAGCCCGTCGTCTCTTGCGAGCCTGCGAACCTTGCCGTCTTTGATCACATAAATGCCGTCCCCGTCGGAACCGGCGTAGATTTCTCCGTTATCCCCCTCTGCCACCGTAAGGATCACGGTATTCTTTATCCCGTCTTCTGCTCCGACCGTGCGTTCCACCCTGCCGTCTTTTATGACGGCAAGACCGCCGTTCGTTCCCGCAGCGACCGATCCGTCATCCATCGGCACGCAGCACCTTATTTCATTGGAAGGAAGTCCGTCATCCGTCGTAAAATTCGAAATTACACCGTCGCGCCCAAGACAGACCAGCCCGAGATCGTTGGTAAATGTTGCTATCCACAGATTTCCTTTTGCATCCGCGCTGATGCATCTGACTCTGGCGTCGCCGATATATTCCGTCAGCGCATCATCCGTTGTCTGATAGTTTTTTGCATCAACAACATGTATCCCATAGTCTGTGCCGATATATAATCTGTCTTGATAAAGACAGGTGGCATTGGTCGTTTCCTCGGGAAGCGAGGCGCGGATGGACAGATCGACGAAACTGTTGGCAGCAACCTTCATCACCCCCTGGGTAGACGATGCAAACCACATATTTCCCTGATAGTCAGACGTCATCATTTCAATGGCGCTGTTCATCGGAATATCGGAAAGAACGCAGAACCGCCCATCCTCTTCGATATATCCCGCAACCGTCGTAGAAGCCGCCCACACCCGTCCGCAGTCATAAGAGAGCCAGTGGGTATTATCTATCGGTGCTACGGATATCCGCTTCAGGTGATCGGCGTCCGCCCCGAAATCCCCATAATATACGCCGTCGCTTTCCGTTCCGATATAGAGTTTCCCGGCATGATCCGGATCGGCAAGAATGGTGCTTATTTTCTCCACGCCAAGCCTCTCGCTCTCATACAGATCGGATACCGCATGATCGTCTATTGAAAAAATGACGCCGCTTGTCGTCTGTCCGTATATTCTGCCCTCTGCATCGGATACAAGTTTTAATACCCGCGCCTCGTTAATCCTCTCGTCATCAATAACTTGTACCGTCATATCGGAATCCACATAACATATCCCGGCTGTGGTTCCGATGTAAATATCCCCGTATTTTCCATCTGACCGGACGCGGCATAGCCCCCTCCTGCCGAATCTTTCGCAGGATCTTGTACCGCCGCAAACGCAGTTGCGCAAAAAAGCGATGCAATGGCAAGCAGCGAAAAGACAGCCGACAGGAGTTTTGTTTTATTCTTGAACTTTTGCATATACGCTCCTCCCATCACAAACTCCCGGGGTTGAACTTCCGCAGAACGGCCTTCACCTCATCCAAAGCATCCATAAACACTTCCACGCACTTCGCGTCAAATTGTTTCCCTTTCCCTTCTTCTAAAATCGACATGGCTTTTTCAAGGGGAAAGCCCGGCTTGTATACGCGGGGAGATGTAAGCGCGTCAAACACATCGGCGACAGCCATGATACGGGCGGAAAGCGGGATCACTTCGCCGTGCAGTCCTTCCGGATATCCCTTGCCGTCCCACCTTTCATGATGATACGCCGCCATGTTTCTCGCTTCTTTCAGATAATTGTCCCCCTCGACGGTACTGATGGCGCGCTCCATGATACGCTTGCCCTCGGTCGTATGCGTCTTCATGATCTCATATTCCTCATCCGTCAGTTTGTCCGGCTTATTGAGGACCTCATCCGGTATGCAGATCTTGCCCACATCATGAAGCGGCGCGGAACGGATCGCATCCGACATGAATTTGGGCGTGAGTTTCTCGGCGTAATATCCTTTTTTCTTTAATCCCTCCACGATGATCTTGACATAGGCGGCAGTCTTTTGAATATGCGCTCCGGTATCCGAGTCACGGTTTTCCACCATGTCCGCCATTGTGATGATCAGACCGTCCTGCATCTTTGCCGTAGAATCCGCGAGCCTGCTGTTGCTTCGCATCTCTTCCGCCTCGTTTAACGTCATTTGGCATAGCGTCAGATACAGTTTTTCAAGTTCATCCCCGGTATGGATGTCAATCCTGCGAAATGCCTTTACGCTTTCATCCAGTTTCTTCTGGTCGTCCAATGTATGGGAAAAACCATCCGCCGCCTCTGTAATGGCATTAAGCGGGTATACGATACTGTAATCCGTAAACCACGTTACAAACGTACACAGCAGGATAATGAAACTCAGATAAAGCGAAATGACCTCAACCAAAAAACTATTCCTGTCAACAAGGATCGTCTCCACATCCACATCCGCAATCACGTAGCATACGCACTTCCCTGTCGAATCATAAATCGGAGCGGCAGTTGTAAGAAGGCGTCCGTATTTGTCATTTGTGATGATCGTCTCGACCGGTTCCCCCGCAAGGAGCCTTGGAATGTATGGCGTAAAGCCCTCATCATAAGGCAGTATGCTTCCAATCTCACCGGCAGACGCATCTTCCGTATCAATGTCAAATACGACCTGAAAACCTGCCTCCGTCATCTTATATACATACAGATAGGCAATCTTCGATGAACTAAATAGGATATCCGAAAGAATGCTCTTCGTTTCAAGGTAGCCTTTTGCATCCTCTCCTTCCATAAGGTAATCTTCGATGCGATCCCCGTCGATAACCTTCGACGCCATTGCGACCGTTCCTTCCGCAATGCTTTCATACTCTTTGATAAGGGTCTTGTAATATACCCTTACGCCGATATCGGTTCCGACAAACGCCACGGTAAAAAGCGAGACGATCAGGATAATAAGCATTTTTGTTCCTAAAGATAAGATCCGCACATTCTTTTTATCCATCTTATCTTCACTGCAATCGCCGGTCGGAGCATGCATCCACATTGTAAAACCGCAATATCTGCCTGACTGCTCCGGCAACAGATGTAATATGACAATCACCAGTATAATGGTAACCGCCTTATCCGGCAGATCCAATGCCAGGCTTGAAAAAATATGGGAGAAAAAGGGATTGAAAAGTCCTGTCCGGTACAGAATGCCGCTAATGGATTCGCTGTCAAAGGAAAGACCTTCCATGTACCATGGAATCAGTGCGCCTATGCCCCCCCGATAAACGTAAACAGCAGTATCGGAACAACCGCTTTAAGCCGCTTCGTAAAGCATCCGCGTCCTGCTAAATATGTGGCGGCAACCGCGATCATGATATTCAAAACACCATAGTAAAGGGACGACGGATCGGATATGCTTTTTAAGATATTCGTGGCAAAACCGACTAAAACGCCCGGCAGATAACCTCCCAGAACAGCCGCAAGCACCGTGCCTACGGTATCCAAATACAAGGGCAATCCTAAAGCGGCTGCGGCGCCGCCCAATATGAGATTAAGCGCTGTACAAAGGATGCAAATGCACACTGCCACGATATTTTGTTTTTTTCGAATATGCTCCCAGATCATGTTCTGCATTTTGTTCGCTTCCTTCTGACTCGGTTTGAAATGAGTTAGCAAAATTATAAATGGCGGAGCATTTTTTGTAAAGATTTTTGTCTGGAACAAATGCTTCTCCGTGTTCGACGGCAAATATGCCTTGCTCCGCGAATGAATTCATCTGCCAGAAGGTTTTGACTCCCTTGAAGCGTGTGCATAGATATTCATCGTGGTACTGACATCGGAATGACCGAGCAATTCCTGCACATCTTCGGTTCCGTCCATATGATAATACTCAAAGTAGATCCTGCTCTTCCAAATTGAAAAGATCCGACTCATTCTTTCTCTTGCGCATTACCACATACTGCATCGGATTGAAGGTAATATATTTCTTCGGAAATGCTGCGAAACGGAATGCCTGATTAATGATTGCATGGTATGGTCGATTATTGAAAAAACTGATTTGACATAACACTTATTATTTGATACTATAATTGCAGTGATCGTGTCACAGATACTTGCGAAGCCTGTGACCGGGGGAGAACCGAAAGGTCTCTCCCTCTTTTACATATAGGAGAATTTTTATGCCCCAGAATGGTCAAAAACTCTTTTCCACCGTGGATGACCAGGTTACTCTGCTCAAAGATACCAAGGGCATCCAAGTAAGCAATGAAGTCTTTGCTAAAGACATCCTTTCGCGGATAGGCTACTTTCCTCTTATGGGTGGATATAAGCATCTTTTCCGTATTCCGTTAACAAAAAACTATAAGCCCGGCACTTCTTTCGAGGAACAGGAGAAATGGTCGATCCCTGTCAAAACTGATAGGTACGCTTCAATATGCCACCGGCACCTCGGATTACGCATACGCAGATGCTTTCTGTCCTCACCAAATTCAGGAACGTCTGTGCCCACGGAGAACGATTATTTACATTCAGGACTGTTGATACTATCACAAATATGCCTCTTCATGCTAAATTGGGAATACCAATGAACGGAACCCAGTATGCATGCGGAAAAAATGATCTTTTCGCTGTTGTAATCGCTCTCCGATATCTTCTGCCCCGGAAGGATTTCGCCATATTTAAGCGCAAACTATCTCTGTTGATAAAAAAAGCCAACAGATCAATAGACCAAATAAGTGAAGCAGAATTGTTGAAACACATGGGCTTCCCTCAAAACTGGAAGGATATATCAAGGTACCGAATTTAGTTTTTCAAACTGGTATTCTCCCGACTTGCTTTGTTTTTTTAGAATATCTGTCCAGGCAACTTCAGTTTTTCCTTCGACGGGAATCCCTTGTCAAACTCCTCTACATCCTCGTCATAGTCTTACTGATGAATTCATCCTTACTCTTGGGTATGTTACCGATATGTTCCTCTGAGCCAAAGAATTCATCATAATGATTTTC
>CAJOQZ010000065.1 GCA_905236585.1 uncultured Lachnospiraceae bacterium | reverse complement strand
GCCGTCTGCACAATCGTTCGGTTGCACTCGTCGGTGAAGGTTTTCACCATGCCGCAGCCGCATTTCATGGCGGCTTTTGCAGACAGAACCGCCGCGCCAGCCATATTTTTACTGCCGCAGATGCACAACACTTTTCCGAAAGTACCTTTATGACCGTCCGTAAGCCGGTTCGGAAGAAGCGCGGGAACATCCTGCTTGGTAAGCGCATATGTCTGCGGAGGATTCGCCCCGAAACTGTGCGTGCTGATCCCGATTTCCGCAACGGAAAGAACTCCGGTGTATGAGCGACCCGGAAAAAGCAACTGTCCTCGCTTTAAGAAAGCGAAACTTACTGTTGCATCCGCTTTTATCGCGCATCCTAATATCTGGCCCGTAGTCGCGTCGATGCCGCTTGCGATATCAACTGCAATTTTCGGCATGGTAAAATAAGAATTGACATAATCTATGATCTGCGCGTACTCTCCCTCGATATTGCGGGAAAGACCCGTTCCGAAAAGCGCATCTACAAAAATATCCATGCCCTGCAGTTCCCCAATCCGACCGGAAAAAGGAATCCCATAACTTTCCACTATGGTATGCTGCGTGGCACATTCTTCGGAGAATCTGCCCTCATCCCGTCCGGGCATGAAGACAGTGACTTTCAACCCGCGTGTAAATAAAATCCGCGCGATCGCAAGTCCGTCGCCGCCGTTATTGCCTTTGCCGCAGCAGATTCCGATATGCCGTGCCGTAGGGAAATTGCCCTGTATGTAATCACATACAGAGACCGCCGCCCGTTCCATAAGAACAAGCGACGGAACTTTGAATTCGCGTATCGTTTTCGCATCCGCCTGCTGCATTTCGATCGCATTTAAGACGATATTCATGAAGCCGCCTCTTCTTTTACCTCTCCGATGATCAGTCTGCCTTCTTCATCATACCTCACATCGAACAAATCGACAACTTCTTTTCCGAAAATATCATGCATATAACCGTAAATCTCTTTATTGTTGATCTCGCGGTTTTGCTTTTTAATAATATTCTTCTTCAATTTGACGCGGACGTCCGCAATCCACTCGGAAATCTGCCGGATCTCATCGGAGTTCAGGCGCAGTTTATTGTAAGTAAACTGCATGGTCGCCATCATAAGCGCCTGATTCTTCTCGGCAAGCCTCTCCTGCGCATCTAAAAGCGCGTCATTATCCTCGTCAATCTTGGCGTTCGTCTCTTCCATCAGACGCTTATCGTCGTCTAAGTTCTTGACCTCTTCGGTGGTCTGATCCTTGTGCTCCGCCCCCTGCATGTTCTCCATGATGTTCGCCATGAGGTTCGCCTTGACTTTTTTTAAGGTCTTAAGTTCCTCGTTCAACTTCCCCTGCAGCGCAAGCAGTTCGTTGACTTCGACCTCTAACGCCTTAACGTCATCCGGCTTGCCGCTGATTGCGAACAGCCGGTGCCACTTCTGGTCTAATACCAGAATCGGAACCTTGACTCCGGTAAGTGCATTTTGGAAGGTTGCATCATCCATAGATTAGATTATCCTTATACAAAAATCTTTGCACGCGGCGAAACCTTTGCCGGTTTCACCGGTTTTACGGGCTTCGTCGGCTTCTTCTCGACGAACTCGACCGCACGTCTTCTTCTGCCGGTCAGGAAAATGATTCCCTCGATAATAATAATAAAGTTCTCAATCGCGATCGTTCCCATAAGCGCCGGAACATCCGGATTCGCCATTTCGTCGGTTACTGCTTCAAAAAGATCCGACATCCCCGGGCCGCTCTTCTTCTCGCCGGTTGCGCTTTCTTCCGAACTGGAAGCGCTACTACTCTTGCTACCGGAAGATTTGCTGCTGCCTGACGACGTGCCTGTCGCCCCGGAAGAACCGGAACTGGAACTGCTCGAAGACGAGCCGCTTCCCGACGTGTAAGCAAACGCCATCGTACACATTTTATTCGTTGAAACCGTATAGGTATCGTTCGACTTGTCGCTGTCCTCCAATACCGCCGTCGATAATTTACCGGCGGTATCCGTATGGGTCTGGATCAGGCGGTAATTGCTGTTGCCCTTGATCTCCGTCGGCGTATTATATACGATCTTAATAGACGAACCAAATTCCGTTACCGCGGCTTGATTCCCGCCGACATTCGCCACTACCTGACTCTCAAAGTAATACAGATTCTCGCCGGACTTCTTTGCTCCCTCGACCGCTGTCTGTACCGCGGAAGAAAGGTTGGTAGTTTCGCTCAATACGAGGTTTACTGTCGCTGTGGTATTGCCGGTCACTACATCAAATAACTGCTGCGCCGTCAAGACGGAGGCAAGCACATCCGCCGCGGATGATGAGAAACTGCCCGAAAGCAGGGATGCATTCGAAGACTGCGCACCGACCGCTGCAGCACGTACCTCCACCGCAGATGTCAGCAGTTTGGAGCGGTTTGTGGAATTTGCCAATGCGTTCGCTACGGCGCTTACCGTCGTATAGCCGTTCTTCTGCGCCGCGCTGTTCGCCTGAATTGTCTTGCCGCTGTTTGCGTTCGCTAAGGCAGTCGCCGTCATGTTATCTCTGCCGACGCCGGTTGTTGTAGAACCGGTCGTAGAGGACGTACTGCTGGTGGAAGACGAACTGCTGCTGGAAGAACCGCTCTTGCTTTTGACTGTTATGTCACATGTTGCAGATACACCGCCGTATGATGCAGTAATCGTAGCGTCACCCTTTTTCTTTGCAGTAACTATACCTGAAGAGGAAACTCTTGCGATCGTATCATCATCCGTGCTCCATGAAACATCGGATGATTTCGGCAAATCACTGCTGCTTGTCGTTGTCGAACCATCTGCATAGGTGATTTTCTTTATCTTTAACGTTATGGACGTATCGTCGTCATCATCACTGCTGGTAGTTGAACTGGTATAAACATATAACGTCTTGGATGAATTGTTTAATTCAATTTTTGTAATGGGATTAGTAACGGTGACGGTACAAGCGCCGCTTTTCCCTGAGCCATCATTTGCGGTAGCCGTAATCGTCGCCGTACCGGCTTTAACGCCGGTAACTGTCCCACCGCTAACCGTAGCAACAGATGTATCACTGGATGCCCATGTGATAGAAGAATCTGTTGCATTAGAAGGCGTAACCGCCGCCGTTAAAGTTGTCTTGCTCTTGCACGCTACGGTTGCCGAAGAAGGACTAACCGAAACTCCTGTAACTAAAACTGGATTGACAGTAATTGTACATTTACCAAGACTAATACCTGTTCCAGACACACTTGCAGAAATCGTTGCTGTTCCTACTTTTTTACCGGTAACAACGCACTTTGAACTATAGTTTCCATTAGAGGAAACATTTAATTCTACACAAGAACTATTATTGGTATTCCATTCAATACTATTTTCTATAGAACCGCCACTACTAGAAACAATTAATTCTGCAGTATCACCAATGTAAATTGTCTTGTCCTGAGAATTAAGTGTTTTATTAAATGAATCAGCAACATTTGATGATGGCAAATAAATCTTTGATTCCGTCGCCGCCTCGACAATATCCATATGCAGCGCATGCAGCGGAATATAAGAAAACGGTCCGATTGCCGCCAGCGCCACCGCCAATATAATCGCTCCTGTTCGTTTCAATACATTCTTCATAGTCCTTCTCACGCTCCCTTACCAGTTTCCCTTACTACGCTCCCGGATATATTTGTCCGTTCAAGTCTTTTTAACGGACAAATAACCCCTGTGAGTCACCACACCAAATCACTCACAAGGGGCAAACCTTATTTGTTATATAATTGTAATTTACTATATCTAAATATACGGTGTCAAGGCGAAAAATGATTGATTTTCCTTTGTTTTTCGGCACCTACAAGACTTAGATGTTGATGCTTTATTCACCACAAGGAATAATTTTATAACGAAACCAACTCATTTTTCTCATCCCGCCGATACATATCCACCCGATGAATGCCTAGTTGATATGCATCCGGCGTGATTCCCATAGAAGACAAGAAATGCTCCATGACAAGTTCCGGCTTAATATTATCGGTACTTCCGGTAGAAAGAAGCATATAGAACACTACATTTATATCCGGCAGACCCGTCTGCTCCGCATTTTCCGAAAACGACGACGTAGTATCTTCTACATGGAAATCATAAATCAGCGGTTTTAAGTCAATCTTCCTCTCGCTTTTTTTCGTCTGCTTTGTGATGTAAATCGAATCCGCATTCGTATAAAACGTTCGGATTTGCTCCCGAAAAGCATCCGTGTCGTATTTCTTTAATTCTGCAGGACTTGAGCCGTCTTCTGACAAAATAGACATATTGCCCGAAATATCGTTTCGTACGAAAGGATATTCCTTAAAATACACATAATACGCGGCTGCTTCTACTGCTGCCATAGCATTTTTCGCTTTGTCGGATAGTTCCTTTACCGATACGATCAGCATGCCGTCAACCATCTGTGCATTTAGGGCATCAAGCGTATTTTTTGCATCTATCGGCTCTTCCGTAACAATATCCATATATTCGCCGCCGCTTGTCACGCCGACCGACAGCGGCGCAGCAAAGGAAATCAACGGATGCGGATGATATCCTTTTGAATAGGACAGGGGAACTTTCGCACGGTTAAGCGCTTTTTGGAAGAACCGCATCAGATCCAAATGCCCCACATACCGCATCACGCCATATTTTGCAAAGCGAATCCTGTATCTCATCTAACGCACACCCCGCTTTCAAAGGCGCTGCATCCGCAACCGGAGCAGCGGCTGCGGCAGTTTGGCGTAACGACGCCCTCCTTTGCCTGTTGCCATTCCCTAAGTAAAAACCGCTTCGTAATCCCGGTGTCAATGAAATCCCAAGGAAAAATCTCATCTTCCCCGCGATCCCGCATGATATAAAAATCCGGGTCAATCCCGCATTCCTTAAACGCATCCATCCAGCGGTTCATATCAAAATATTCGCTCCATGCGTCAAAAGTAGCCCCTGCCTTGTACGCCGTAAGGATCACGCGTCCTAACCGTCGATCCCCCCGTGCGAACACGCCCTCTAAAATCGTCGCATCCGCCTGATGATACTGATAGGACAGACTCTTGTGATTAAGAAGTCCCTGCATCGTCTCTTTTAACAAATGCGCCCGCCGCAGATACTCCTCCTGTGGATACATCCGCGCCCATTGCAGCGGCGTAAACGGCTTCGGAACAAAAAAGGAAGTGGAAATATTGATATTGCATCGCCCATTGCGCTTTTCCTTTGGAACGGTATCATAATATAACGCCGCAATTTCATTCGCCAAACGAGGGATTGCTGTCACATCCTCATCCGTCTCCTCCGGCAGACCCAGCATAAAATATAATTTGATCTTATTCCATCCGCCCTCGAACGCCAGCGCCGCTCCGCCGAAGATATCCTCTTCAGTAAGTCCCTTATTGATGATATTTCGCATTTTCTGGGAACCTGCCTCCGGCGCGAACGTAATCGAAGTTTTTTTCACATCCTGCACCTTTTTCATCACATCTAAAGAAAATGCGTCGATGCGAAGGGACGGCAGGGATATATTGATATGCCGCTTGCCGCATTCATCAATCAAAAAGTCGATCAGTTCCGGCAAGCGTGTATAATCACTCGAACTCAAACTGCTCAAACTGATCTCGTGATGTCCGGTCGCTTCGATCAGTTCCAAGGCATACTTTTTCAAAATGTCTAAGGATTTTTCCCGATTCGGGCGATAGATCATTCCTGCCTGACAGAACCGGCAGCCGCGGATGCAGCCACGCATGATCTCCAAAACCATCCGATCCTGCGTCGCCTGTACAAAGGGGAGCACCGGCTTCGTCGGATAGGGCGACGCATCAAGGACTGTAATGACCTGCCGTTTTACCGTCGCCGGGATGTCAGAGAATTTCGGAACAAACGAAGCAATCGTCCCGTCGGCATGATAAGTTGTCTCATAAAATGCCGGAACATAGAATCCCGGAATCTGCGCCGCCGCATGGAGAAATGCATCTTTTGAATATGTGTTTTCGGTGCGCATCTTCCGATACAAATCGAAAAACTCATCATAATGCGCCTCTCCCTCGCCGATAAAAAACAGGTCAAAAAAATCCGCCAAAGGTTCCGGATTATAGGTGCATGGTCCGCCGCCGATTACGATGGGATCATCCTCGCCGCGATCTTTTGCAAGCAGCGGCAACTGCGCCAAGTCCAGCACTTGCAGGACATTCGTATAGCACATCTCATATTGGAGAGTCATGCCTAAAAAGTCAAATGTGCGAATCGGCTCCTGCGATTCCAAAGCAAAAAGCGGGGTTCCCTCCCGCTTCATTACCTCCGCCGCGTCCGTCCATGGCGAATACACCCGCTCGCACCATACATCGGGGCGGCGGTTGAACATATCATATAGAATCTGGATGCCCAAATGCGACATCCCAATCTCATAAACATCGGGAAAACACATGGCATAGCGGATTGCCACTTCGTTTTTATCTTTCATAACGGCGCCGAACTCATTGCCGATATAACGCGCCGCCTTTTCCACGGAAAGCAGGATATCATCCCGTAAAGCCAATTTCCGCGTGTTGCATATGCTCTCCAAAAAGGATGGTTCCATCATAACTTTCTACCCGCTAAAAGATTATCGCCGGAGTCTAAATGGGTATCTTAAAAACTACCGCTGGGACAACTCCCGCGTCACCTCTTCCCATGTCACGTTTTTCTCCACCATCAGCACCATCAGATGATAGAGGAAGTCCGACGCTTCATAGATGACCTCTTCGGGATTCGGATTCTTCGCGGCAATCACGATCTCAGTGGCTTCCTCGCCGAGTTTTTTAAGGATTTTGTCAATCCCCTTGTCGAACAGGTAATTCGTATAACTGCCGCCCTTCGGGTGTTCCTGTCTGTCCTTGATGATCGCGTATACATCGTCGAATACCTTCTTCGGGTTCCTTTCCGTATATTCTTTTTTAATGATCTCATTGAAAAAGCAGGAATGAGCGCCCGTATGGCAGGCAATTCCACCGACTTGGGAAACTTTTGCCAAAAGCGTATCATAATCGCAGTCCGCAACTAAGGATTTCACATACTGGAAATGTCCGCTCGTCATGCCTTTGACCCAAAGTTCATTCCGGCTGCGGCTCCAATAGGTCATCTTGCCGACGCGGATCGTATTGTTGAACGATTCTTCATTCATATACGCTAACATCAGCACATCTTCGGTCTTATAGTCCTGCACTACGACCGGAATCAATCCGTCGGAATTTGTCTTAAGATCCGACCATGACAACGCCGCTTCGAAATTATCCATTTTGATTCCGGCATCCGAAAGCGTTGCCTTTAAGGACATGATATCGGAAGACGGATCATTGATAAACGCGCCGTATATTCCGCGGATTTGGTCGGAAACAAGCAGTTTGGAGATTGCCTCCACATCTTCCGTATCCTGCCGCAAAATATACGGAATCGCCGTCGTATTCTCAATCGACGCCGTAATCTCCGGATTCATCACCAAAAGTTCATGGACGTTCTCCACCAAAGACTGCCCTGCCTTGAACAAAATGTCGATATTATCGATGGAGACTAAGATCTTCTCCTGTCCAAACCGCGCCGCCGCTTCTTTTATCAAATTCAGCGTACTTGCCTTGCTTCCGTTTAAGACGACTTCAATACAGCCTGCGTAAAGAAGTTTTTTTACATCTTCGAGGCGCTTGATATTGCCGCCGCCGCAGGTCTTGACTTCAATCGAACGGTTGATCTCGCGGATCGCCAATATGTTTTTTTCATGCTCCTCGTCGTCTTTCGATAAGTCAAAGCAGATGATCTTGTCAATGCCGCTGTCGTTATACATCTGCGCGATTTCGAGTACATCCTTCGGCTTATTCATATCCGACGGACTTTTAACCGCCATCCCATCTTTGATATAAATGGTGGCGACGATATTTTTCTGTTCCATTTACAATTTCCCCTTTGTCGATAATATGTCTGTAATCCGCGGGTCTAACGTCGTTGCAATATCGACGGATTTCGCGAACGCCTTGAACATCGCCTCAATGATATGGTGCGCGTTCTCTCCCCGGATAATGTCAAAATGCAGATTCATCATAGCCGAATATGATATGGCATAGAAAAACTCCCGGATCATTTCTGTGTCAAAATATCCGACGCGCTCCGTCTGAAATGTATAATCATATCCCAAATACGGACGTCCGCCGAAGTCAACCGCGCAAAGCACCAACGCCTCATCCATCGGCAGAATAAATGAGCCGTAGCGTATCATGCCCTTTTTATCCCCGATTGCCTCCCTAAGCGCCTGTCCTAAGACGATACCGCAGTCTTCGATCGTATGGTGGCAGTCCACATAAAGGTCGCCCTCGCAGTGCAAGGTCAAGTCAAACAGTCCATGCCTTGCGAAGCCGTCTAACATATGGTCAAAAAAGCCGATTCCCGTCTTGATATCCGCCTTGCCTGTCCCGTCAAGTCCAATCGTGCAGGTGATATCCGTCTCCTTCGTTTTGCGGGCGACCGTGGCAGAACGGGATATGTCGATCTTAGCATCCGTCAACTGCTGTTGTTCCGTTGCGGGATTCGCATTTGATTTAATCTGAATAATGGGGTTCGCTTTGATCGGCTCGCTTATTTTTTTTTCCTGTAATTTGATGTCGCTCATGAATAACCTTTCCTACTCCTCAAACCGCACATGGATTGAATTTGCATGCGCCGTCAACTCTTCGCACTTCGCAAAATCCTCAATATCATTATGGATTGCCGCAAGTGCTTCCCTCGAATACGAAATGATGCTGGATTTCTTGATAAAATCATCCACAGACAACGCCGAGAAAAACCGCGCCGTTCCGTTCGTCGGCAGAACGTGATTCGGTCCCGCAAAGTAATCGCCTAACGGCTCCGATGAATACGCCCCCAAGAAAATCGCCCCGGCATTGCGGATCTTCGTCATATCCTCGTACGGATTCGCTGTAACGATCTCTAAGTGTTCGGAAGCGATGGCGTTGATGGCATGGATCGCCTGTGGTTTATCCTTTGCAATCAGGATGTACCCGTAATGTTCCAACGACTTTTCAATAATCTCATGTCGGGATAAAACTTGTAAGAATCCATTGATTTCCTGTTGTACTGCCTGTGCCAATTTCTCATTGGTCGTAATCAAAATCGCCGACGCCAGTTCGTCATGCTCCGCCTGTGACAGCAGGTCCGCCGCCACATAACGGGGATTTGCCGTCTCATCCGCCAACACAAGAATCTCGCTCGGTCCCGCAATCGAATCAATGCTGACATGACCGAAGACCGCCTTTTTTGCCAATGCTACGTAAATGTTCCCGGGACCTACGATCTTATCGACTTTCGGGATTGTCTTCGTTCCGAATGCTAATGCCGCTATTGCCTGCGCACCGCCGACCTTGAAAATCTTATCCACGCCCGCTTCCTTTGCCGCTACTAAGGTTGAAGCCGGCACCCGTCCGTCCTTGCCGCAAGGCGTCGTCATGTAGATATGATCGACGCCGGCAATCTTCGCCGGAACGATATTCATTAAAACCGACGACGGATAAACCGCCTTGCCGCCCAGCACATATACGCCGACGTTTTCAAGCGCCGTCACCTTTTGCCCGAGCAGAACGCCGTCTTCTCTTGCGGTAAACCAACTCTGCTGTACCTGCTTTTCGTGGAAGGAACGGATATTGACAAGGGCTTTTTTTATGACGGAAAGAAGTTTTGGCGAAACTTCATTATAAGCCGCTTCGATTTCCTCATCCGTTACGCTAAGAGACTTCGCATCCAAGCGAATCCCGTCGAACTTTTCCGTAAGTTCGAATACCGCCTCATCGCCCCTCTGCCTTACGTCGTCAATGATCCCGCGCACCGTACTCTCATACTCGGTATACTGATGCGGAGAACGCTTAAGCAGTTCGGACAGCAGCCCGTTGATGTTGTCTTCATTCAGATGTAATATGCGCATGGTTAATTCTCCTGTATTTTTTCGTCGGCAATCTGTTCCGCAAGGCTTCGGATCAGGTTAGTTATCCGCTCATTCTGCATTTTCATACTTACCTGATTGACGACCACACGCGCCGACAGCGGAACGATCTCTTCCAACACGCTAAGCCCGTTCTCTTTTAACGTGCTACCCGTCTCGACGATGTCCACGATCACATCCGACAAGCCGACAATCGGCGCCAGTTCAATCGAGCCGTTCAACTTAATGATCTCCGGAGTCTGATGCTTGACATTGTAAAAATAGTCCTTCGCGATCTTCGGGTACTTGGATGCAACACGGATCTGCCTTTGATGCAGAAGCAGTTCCTTCGCTTCCGCCGGTCCGCAGACGCACATCCGGCATCTGCCGAAACCCAAATCCAACACCTCATAGATATTACGCGCTTCCTCTAATATCGTATCTTCTCCGACGATCCCGATATCCGCCGCCCCATATTCAACATAGGTCGGAACATCCGGCGACTTTGCCAGAAAGAACCGCATCTTCTTCTCTTCGTTGGAAAATATGAGTTTGCGGGTATTTTTATCCTGCATCTCCTTACAGTCAATGCCGATCGTTTGGAACAGTTCCATTGACTGCCTTGCCAGTCGTCCCTTTGCCAGCGCGACGGTTAGATATTCTTTTTCCATGTTATGATTCCTTTATCAGATGCTTACGATCGTAAACACTTACGTTGCATGCACCGTTGCGATTTTCTTTCCCTCATATTCAGCCAAGACTTCAATC
>CAJOQZ010000064.1 GCA_905236585.1 uncultured Lachnospiraceae bacterium | reverse complement strand
CAGTTAGAACTGCGTCAGATGCAGCAGGAACTGGGCATCACATTTGTTTTTGTTACGCACGATCAGGAAGAAGCAATGACGATGTCGGACCGGATCGTGGTTCTTTCGGATGGGCAGATCCAACAGACCGGAACGCCGGAGGAAATCTACAAGCATCCGACGAATATCTTTGTCGCCGACTTTATCGGTACCAGCAATATCTATAACGGCTATATGACAAAAATGGGTCAGGCGACGTTTTTGGGCGCTTCGTTTGCCTGCGGGGACAAAGTGGCGGTTGGAACGCGGATTCGCGCCATCGTCCGCCCGGAAGATGTGATCATAAAAGCCTCCAGCGAGGGTGCGCTTTCGGGGACGGTTGTTTCTTCGATTTTCAAGGGCGACTGCTATGAGGTTACCGTTCTTTGTGATAAAAGCGAGATTGTTGCCAACCATGCGGCGCCCTTGCCAAAAGACGCTGCGGTCGGTGTTGACTTTAGAACGGAAAATGTCCATTTGATACCGGAGTATGCACAGCAGAATCATTTTACCGGTGTGATTTCGGCGGAGGGACGATTGGAGATCGAGGAAGGCGTCTTTTTGCCGAAGACGTTCGGCACTGCGACTCATGGGAAAAAAGCGACCGGATATTTTGCGCCGTCCGACGCGAGGATGTCCGACGACCTTGCCGAAGGGTTTGCAGAGGGGAATATCATCTCGGCGATTTACGTCGGCGACCATTATGTATATACCATCCGCAGCAAAAACGATATCGACTATACCGTGGATGACGAGTGGTTGTGGAATATCGGCGATCATGTCGGCGTTATCGTGGACGAAAAAGATATCCATATGACGGTGGAACTATGAGCGGGAAAAGAAAAGCATTAGGAATACCATATGCGTTGTTTTTGCTTCTGTTCGTGATCGTGCCGGTCATCGTGGTATTTTATTACGCGCTTACCGACGGACAGGGGCAGCCTACGTGGGAGAACGCGTTTTCCTTTTTTTCCAATCCAAAAACGATCGGTACTTTCATTTATTCTGTGTGGGTGGCGCTTGTCACGACGATGGTCTGCCTTTTGATCGCTTATCCGACTGCCTATATTCTGTCAAAAGGAGCCTTCGCCGGAAAAGCGGCGCTTTTGGCGCTGCTTGTTCTTCCCATGTGGATCAACTTTACGCTGAGGATGACGGCGTTAAAAGAGTTTTTGGATTTTGCGGAAGGCAATATGGCGTATTATCCGTTTCTTAATACGATAATCGGACAGACGTATGATTTTCTGCCGTTTATGATCCTGCCCCTTTACAATACGATGACGAAAATCGATCCGGCGCTGATGGAGGCGGCAAGCGACCTCGGAGCGAAGCCGCATATCGTTTTTTGGCGCGTGATGCTGCCGCTTTCGCTGCCGGGGATCGTAAGCGGCGTGACGATGGTCTTTTTACCGGCAATGACGAATTATGTCGTGCTGGATATGATGTACAACAGCACGTTTATCATGGGAAGCCTGATCGGGAGTTATTTCTCATCCTATGACTGGCATAACGGCTCTATGATTTCCGCAGTGCTGCTGTTCGGAATGGCGCTGTTCGGATTTGCGGCGGATCGGTTCTCGGAGGCGAAAAATGAAGAGTAGATATTTTCAAGGGGCGTGGATCGGCGGCGTTGTGCTTTTATTATATCTGCCGGTATTTATGCTTGCGGTGTACAGTTTTACCGACGCGCAGATGATCGGGCAGAACGCGTCGTTTTCCCTGCATAATTACCGGACGCTGTTTTCATACCCGCAGATCCGGGAGATGATGCTGGGAACGTTTCTTTTGGCGTTGGTTGTCGCGCTTTTGTCGACGATTTTGGGCACGGTCGGCGCGATCGGCGCGTTTTACAGCCGTACCGGCGTGCGTGCGGGGTTTGATATTGTAAACCAGATTCCGGTCATCAACGCAGACGTCGTTACCGGATTTTCGGTCTGCATTCTGCTGATCGTTTTTTTGCATCTGGACAGGGATACGTATCTGCCCCTTGTGATCGGACAGTGTACGCTTTGTGCGCCGTTCGTATATTTGCAGATTCTGCCGCGGTTAAAAACCATGGACCCGAATCTGTACGAGGCGGCGCTTGACTTGGGATGCACGCCGGCAAAAGCATTCATGCATGTGATAATCAGGGAACTGATTCCGGGAATGGTAAGCGGGTTCGTGACGGCGGTGACGCTGTCGCTGGACGATTATTTTATCACCACCTATACCAAACCGGCGGTATTTGATACGATCAGCACCTATACGGTGAACGCGACGAAGGGGTCGCAGACGACGACTCGGACGGCATTGTGGGCGCTTTCCACGCTGATTTTTGTTGTGGTAGCGGTATGCGTTGTTCTATTGAACCGTCTCCCGCAGGAAAGGATGCGCGAAGGATGAGAAAACGGATATGGGCGGCAGCGCTTTTTTTTGCAGTTTGTTTTTCCGCATGCACGGCTAATGAGGATGTCGATAAAAGCACGGTTGTTCTTCGGATTGCCAATATGGAGGAATATATCGACGAGGGCCGCTGGGATGAGGAAATTGAATTAGAAGATGGTACGGCGATCGTAAGCAAAGAAAGTCTGATCGAGGATTTTTCGAAATGGTACGAAGAAACATATCACAGGAAAATCCGTGTCGAATATGCGACCGTTGGCACGAATGAGGAACTTTACAACCTGATGTCGCTCGGGAATACTTTTGATGTGGTCTGTCCGTCGGAATACATGATTATGAAACTCATGGAAGAGGGGCGGCTGCTTCCGCTGTCCGAGGAATTTTGGGATGTTTCGAAGGAGGAAAATTATTACGCGAAAGGCGTTTCGCCTTATATTTCCGATACATTTGACGAACTCTCCGTAAACGGCACGCCGATTGGAAGGTATGCGGCGGGCTATATGTGGGGAACCCTCGGACTGGTATACAATCCTTCGGTCGTTTCTGCCGAAGACGCGGCGCACTGGGCGTCGCTTTGCGACCGGAAATACTATAAGCAGATAACCATGAAGGACAGCGTAAGGGATTCCCTGTTTGCGGGGCTTTGCATCCTGAATGAAAAAGAGTATCTGTCTCCGGCGTTTTTGCAGGATACGAACTACCGTGAAAAGATTTCCGCCATGCAGAACGATACGTCCGTAGAGGTGATCGATCAGGTGGAGGATATCCTGTCTGATATGCGGGAAAACGCGTATTCGATCGAGACGGACAGCGGCAGGTCGGATTTGGTTTCCCAAAAAGCATATCTGTCCATGCAGTGGTCGGGGGATGCGGTTTATGCGATGGATGTTGCGCGGGAGAGCGGATTCGTCCTTAATTATTCCGCACCGGAGGAGTGCACCAATCTCTGGTTCGACGGCTGGGTGATGATGCGGAGCGGCATCATGGAAGATCTGCGCAAGCAGCAGGCGGCGGAGGCGTTTATCAATTTCATTTCCCGCCCCGACAATGTAATCCGCAATATGTACAGCATCGGCTATACGTCCGTGATTGCCGGAGGGGATTCGAATGCCGTCTTCGATTATCTGAAATACTGTTATGCGGCGGATGAGGACGAAGAGGAGACTGCCGACTATGATCTGTCGTATTTCTTCGGAGAGGAAGACCACGTGATTACGGCGCCCGTAGATCAGGTGTCCCGCCAGTTGTATGCCCAGTATCCGCCGGAGGATGTGATCCGGCGGTCCGTCGTCATGCGGGGATTTGAAGAGGATGCAAGAAAACGTGTGGCGCAGATGTGGATCAATATCCGGTGTTTTGACCCGACGTCGAAGAGGTAGCGTTTTTTAACATAATACATAAGGGACTTACAAATTGTTAGCACTCTCTATTGACATTTGCAAGTTTTTTTTTCGGTGCCGTTTTTGTTGATTTTTCGGGGCTTTGGCGGAGGTGGGGAAATGTTTTTTGCCCGTTCCGCCTCAAAATTGGCTGTTTTTTAGGTAAAAATGAGGTCGT
>CAJOQZ010000063.1 GCA_905236585.1 uncultured Lachnospiraceae bacterium | reverse complement strand
GGCATAAGACGACGTGCGCGGTTAGTGAGATGGAAAAAGTGGTAAAAGATTTTTTGCAAATCGCGTTCCAATAGAAGGAAAAAAAGAAACAGCCGCAAAATAAAAAATGCCCTCGCCGCAAGGCGAGGGCGTCTTAATTTATTTTATAATGTTAAGATCAGGTAAATCGTTCCGAAGGGATAGATTACCGGAATCACAAACGACTCATCCGACAGATGCAGAACTTTTTCCGTTTCCTGCATGGGCGGGTCTAAACTTAATTCCTCGGAATACGTATTCGACATATTTACCGAGAACAAACCGTTATGAAGATTCAGGAAATCTTCCATGGATGCCTTGACGTATTCGTCGAACTCCGTGAAATCCATTTTCGCATAGCGGGAAGCGAAATAAACCGCAACATCCTCTTCCATATCGATCGAAGAGGAGCAGGTCATCGGTCCCGTGATATGCTGCGTCACGCAGTAATGCGTCTCATAATCATTGACCGCAGCGGGAGAGAGCGGCGTAAAGTCCTCACCGATAAAGCGGATCAGGTTATTGAAGATCAGATTCATATACATCACGGAATATTCGGTGATCTCCTTGCCCGCTTCTTCGAAGAAATTTGCAATCAACTTCGTCGTCGTCTCGTTATTCTCGTCTGTATTCGCGATATCATCAATCTTGCTGTCCTGTTCATAACCGACCATCAAGCCTTCGAGATCGGAATTTGTCAGACAACCCATATCCACCAGCGTCTGACCCAAAAGCAGATAATCCGGGATCTGCGCTTTCAAAAGATCCTGCAGTTGATCCTCAAACAGATAATTCTTTTCCAAGGCTATCTCGCCAAAACGCTTATCCTCCCGCGTTTGCAAGAACGTAACCTCATCGACCTCGTCCGCAGTCATGTATCCCATCTGCATAGCAAGCGTTCCCAACTTGATATGAGTATCCGCGAGCATCGTAATCGCCGCCGTCAGATCTTCCGGTGATACGGCATTCCTGCTTAAGAGATAACTGCCGAAAAACTGTGCAAACATAGATTATTTTCCCCCTATATGAGATGACAATACCAAATCCACCTGCTTATGATCGATCGGCTTCTGAATAAAATCCTTTGCGCCCGCCTCAATCGCCGCCTTAAGTTGTGACTGTGTCCCGACGGAAGAAACGATAATAATGATCGCGGAACTGTCAATTTCCATGATGCCCTGCGTCGCGGCAATGCCGTCTTTGACCGGCATAACAATGTCAAGGAACACTAAATCCGGGCGGTTCTCCTGAAATTTGTCAATCGCTTCCTGTCCGTTGCTCGCCTCGATAAATTCCGCATCCGAAACTGTCCGCGAAATAACGTCTTTTAACTGCTTCCTTGCTAAAATAGAATCGTCGCTGATCAGGATCTTGAGATTCGAAGCATCCATTGCATTCACCCCTCATACTTAAAAAAATACTCAATACGTATATATTACACTAACAGCCGGAAATATTCAAACATTTTATAAAAAAGTCATGAAAATCAATTTTTACCGAATATTGCCTTGGGATCATACGATTACACGCGCTCATCCATTGGGATGTAGTCCCGGTGCTCGGCGACGGTCATGTATGCCGGGCGCATGATCTTGTTATGAAGACAGAGTTCTTCCATGCGGTGCGCTGACCAGCCTGCGACACGGGCAATGGCGAAGATCGGCGTATACAACTCCATCGGAAGATCCAGCATCTGGTATACGAAACCGCTGTAAAAATCGACGTTCGGGCTGACGCCTTTGTAAATCTTACGTTCCTTGGCGATAATTTCCGGCGCCAGTCGGGCGACGAGTTCATATAAGGCAAATTCTTTTTCATAGCCTTTTTCGCTCGCGAGCTGCTCGATGAATGAACGGAATACCACCGCACGCGGATCGGATTTTGAATATACCGCATGTCCGATGCCGTAGATTAAGCCCGCATGGTCGAAGGCTTCTCCGTGAAGAAGCGCCTTTAAGTACGCGGCTACTTCGTCCTCATCTTCCCAGTCCCGTACATGCTCCTTCAGATCCGAAAACATCTTGACATTTTTGATGTTCGCGCCGCCGTGCCGCGGTCCCTTCAAGGAGCCGAGAGCAGCCGCGATCGCCGAATACGTATCCGTTCCCGAAGATGAAACCAGGTGCGTTGTAAACGTCGAGTTGTTGCCGCCGCCGTGCTCGCTGTGCAGAATCAGCGCTACGTCAAGAAGTTTTGCTTCGAGAGGCGTAAACTTCGAGTCCGCCCGAAGACAATGTAAAATGTTCTCCGCCGTCGAATAATGCGTGACCGGACGGTGGATGACGAGGCTTTTCTTTTTATGATAATAGCGGTAGGCATGATACCCGTATACGGACAACAGTGGGAACATTGCCACCAATTGCAGGCACTGCCGCAGGACATTTCCGTCGGATGTGTCATCCGGCACATCGTCATAAGAATAGAGGGAAAGCACGCTCCTTGCGAGGGAGTTCATCATGTCCGTTGACGGTTTTTTCATGATGACGTCCCGCACAAAATTTCGCGGCAGCGTCCGGTATTTGCTTAAAATGGCGCAGAAGGATTTCAGTTCGTCCTTCGTCGGCAGTTTGCCGAACATCAGCAGATAGGCGCACTCCTCAAAACCGAAGTGCGAAGCGCGGTCCTGCTTGCGCACGATGTCCATTACATTGTAGCCGCGGTAAAAAAGTTCGCCGTCAATGGGCGTTTTGACCCCGTCGATCATGCGGAAGGCGTTGATTTCCGACACATTTGTGATGCCGACCAATACGCCGGTTCCGTTTAGGTCGCGCAGTCCGCGTTTTACATCATATTCTGTATATAAAGAGGGCTCGATCACGGACGCCTGCTTGACAAGTCCGGCGAGTTCTTTCATTTCTTCTGTTACTTTACTATAGGAATGTACTGTCATAAGATGCGGTCTCCCCAAAACTGCTCACGAAAACGCGAACAGTTTTTCGTAATTATGGCAATTTTTATGAAACGTATTTCTATACTAACAAAAAATATTCTACCATAAAACAGGCAACAAGACAAGTTACTAAAATCCGATTTAATTTTTGGCGGATTCTGTCGATATATAGTATAAGAAAAGGGATTTTAAGGCTGTTTGAGTTATGAACGGATGCCGCATAGGGCATTTTGGGAAAAGAGGTGGCTGTTATGTTTGAAAACATGATAAGTTACACAAGCCCCATCAGCGAAACAGGGACGTTTGAGCGCATATTGGACGCATCGCCGAATACCGGCAGAACACTTGCGGGGACGGCGAATGCCGTGACGTTCCAGAAGAAACTGCGCAAAAAAGAAGACGACATGCATAACCAGCCGGCAAAGCGGGTCATACGACCGGTATCGGATTCGGATAAAGGCACGGCGATCAGCCGCAAGGATGCGCATCAGCCGTCAACAGAAAAGGGCGCCGTAAAAAAGCATCCCGCATACGCTGGCGGCGATGCAGAAGATGAAGCATATGAGCCGTTTATAGGGGTCTTAATTGATTATACGGCGTAGCGTCGTCGAGTCAATAATATCTTATTGACTCTCCTCGTGCTTTCGTGGTATAATACATTTCGTGCGTAGGAAGACCTGCATGATTACCCAATCGGTCTTACAAGTAAAAGCCGGAGGGGAGGGTTGAAGATTGTCAAGTGTCATTGTAAAAGAGAACGAGTCCTTAGACAGCGCATTGCGCCGTTTTAAGAGGAACTGCGCGAAGGCAGGGATCCAGCAGGAGATCCGTAAGCGTGAGCATTACGAGAAGCCGAGCGTTAAGCGGAAGAAGAAGTCGGAAGCCGCAAGAAAAAGAAAATACAATTAAGCAAAGCAAGGCGCGGTCTGATTTTAAGCCGCGCTTTTTTTAGGATAATTATTATGAGTTTACATGATGAGATTAACAAACGCCGTACATTTGCGATCATCTCGCACCCGGACGCCGGCAAGACGACATTGACCGAAAAGTTTCTTCTTTATGGCGGACAGATCAATCTCGCAGGGTCGGTCAAAGGCAAGGCGACGGCGAGACACGCGGTGTCCGACTGGATGGAGATTGAAAAGCAGCGCGGGATTTCGGTGACATCGTCCGTACTGCAATTTGAATACGGCGGGTGCTGCATCAATATTTTGGATACGCCGGGGCATCAGGATTTCTCCGAAGATACCTACCGGACGCTGATGGCGGCGGATTCGGCGGTCATGGTGATCGACGCGTCTAAGGGCGTGGAGCCGCAGACGAGGAAACTTTTCAAGGTCACGCGTTTACGTCACATACCGGTATTTACTTTTATTAACAAAATGGATCGCGACGCACGGGATACCTTTGAACTGCTCGACGATATTGAAAACGAACTTGGGATCGCCACATGTCCGATCAATATTCCCATCGGATCGGGAAAAGAATTTAAGGGCGTTTATGACCGCGCCACGAGGCAGGTTATGACGTATTCCGATACGTTAAAGGGAACCAAAGAGGGCGAAGAGAAGCATATTGCGCTCGATGATCCGGCGCTTTCCGCTGAGATCGGCGAGGAAGCAAAGCAGACGCTTTTAGACGAACTCGAACTCTTAGACGGAGCGGGAGCGGAATTTGATCAAAAAATGGTGACGTCCGGCGAACTGTCGCCGGTGTTTTTCGGCTCGGCGCTGACGAATTTCGGCGTCCAGACGTTTTTGGAGCATTTTTTGCAGATGACGACGCCGCCGCTGTCCCGGATGAGCGACGCAGGAGAAATCGACCCGTTTGACGAGGATTTTAGCGCGTTTGTATTCAAGATACAGGCAAACATGAATAAGGCGCACCGCGACAGGATAGCGTTCATGCGGATCACGTCGGGAATGTTTACGGCGGGGATGGATGTGTATCACATGCAGGGGTCGAAGAGCGTCCGCCTTTCCCAGCCGCAGCAGATGATGGCAGAGCAGCGCAAGATCGTGGATGAGGCGTATGCGGGAGACATTATCGGCATTTTTGATCCGGGCATTTTTTCCATCGGAGATACTTTGGTAGGCGGGAAAAAGC
>CAJOQZ010000062.1 GCA_905236585.1 uncultured Lachnospiraceae bacterium | reverse complement strand
GGCGGCGCCTGCGTAAAATGCTGCTTCTCGTCGAAGGATTCCAGCGTAACTTTCGTCTTCTCGTCGATATTGCCGACGATACGGTTTTTCTCCTCGTCCTTGTCGTCCGCATCCGTATAGACCTGCATATAGCCGTCAAAGACGCGCTTGGACGCTGACGAGGAAAAGATGTAGTCTCCCGCGGCAAAGCGGATCGTCGTCGTCTCAAATTCCGCCGGGCGCATCCGGCTTGCAACAAAACGGCGCCAGATCAACTGATATAAGCGGAACTGATCGCGGGACAGGGAATCCTTGATCTCCGACGGAAGTAGCGTGATATCCGCTGGTCGGATCGCCTCATGGGCGTCCTGGATATTGCCCCCGCTTTTTGCACCTGCCGCGCCGCTTGCCAAGTACTCTTCTCCGAAATGCTCCTTGATAAAATCCGCCGACGCGGCGAGCGCTTCCGCCGATACGCGAGTCGAATCGGTACGCAGATAGGTAATCAGTCCCACCGTTCCATGTCCTTTGACATCCACGCCCTCATATAACTGCTGCGCGACGCGCATGGTCTTCTGTACGGAAAAATTCAATGCTTTCGACGCTTCCTGCTGCATCGTCGAAGTCGTAAACGGCAGGGGGCTTTTGCGCTCCTTTTTCCTGCGGTTCACCGCGTCTACACGAAAAGGAACGTTCTCACACGCCTTTCGGATCGCATCTAACGTCGCCTTGTCGTCTACTTCCATTTTTCCGTTTTTATCACCGTAAAACGCGGCGGTAAGAGGCTTCTTCTCCCCATCGGGAAGCAGAAGCGCATCCAGGGTATAGTATTCCCGCGGAATGAAGTCGTTGATCTGCGTCTCACGGTCGCAGATGATGCGAAGCGCCACCGACTGCACGCGTCCCGCGGACAAGCCGCGCTTCACTTTCGCCCATAAAAGCGGCGAGATCTGATAGCCGACCACCCGGTCAAGCACGCGCCTTGCCTGCTGCGCGTCCACCAGATCCATGTCGATATCGCGCGGCGACTTCAGAGAATTTTTAACGGCGTTCTTCGTAATCTCATTAAAGGAAATGCGCTGGTATGTCTTGTCTTCCAACTTAAGTGCCGTAACCAAATGCCACGAAATGGCTTCTCCTTCGCGGTCCGGGTCGGTCGCGAGATAGATCTTGTCCGCCTTTTTTACCTCTTTTCGCAAAGAAGCAAGCAAATCTCCCTTGCCGCGGATCGTGATGTACTTCGGCTCGAAATCATGCGCGACATCCACGCCCAGCTGGCTTTTCGGCAGATCCCTGACATGTCCGTTCGAAGCCATAACGGAATAATTTTTCCCTAAAAATTTGCGAATGGTTTTGACTTTGGTGGGCGATTCCACAATCACCAGATACTTTGGCATAGCGTCCCCTTTCAGCGGGTCCGGATATAATAATTTTTGAAGCACTCCCGAACCACTCCGTAAGCGCAAAGACGCATGACAACGGAAAGCAGATCCGAAAGCGGCATGTCGCACTCTTCTCTTACTTCCGCTATGCTCTTCGCGTAGAAATCGAAACAACTATACACCAACAATTCTTCTTTTTCAAGACGCATTTTTTCTCCGGCGCAAAATTCATCCGGCAGCATCATCGCTTCCGGCAGTTCCGACAGATCGGACAACAGCCCCTCTTTGGAGAGGATCGGCGTCGCTCCCTGCGCGATCAGACGGTTCGTCCCCTGCGAAAGCGGATCGGTGATCCTGCCGGGCAGGGCGTAGACGTCCCGTCCCTGCTCTAACGCAAAATCCGCCGTAATCAACGAACCGCTTTTTGTGCGCGCTTCGATGACGACGGTCTGCATGGAAATCCCGGAAATCAAGCGGTTCCTCGCCGGAAAATGCTCCGGTACGGGAGGCGAACCGGGCGGATACTCCGACAAAACAGCGCCGTGTTCAACAATCGCATCGTAAAGGCTTCTATGACGCTTCGGATAACAGACGTCCGCGCCGCATCCCAAAAAAGCATAGGTGCGGCCGCCCGCATCCAACGCCCCCCGATGGGATATCCCGTCGATTCCGAGCGCCATTCCGCTTACAACGGAATATCCGCTTCGGCTCAACATATAGGAAATATCATGCGCTTCGCGCTCTCCGTATCCCGACGGACGCCTCGCGCCGACCATGCATACGCACCGCTCTTTCTCCCCCGGCAGCGTGCCGCGGTAATAAAGGGCATAAGGAGCGTCGGGGATGTTTTTCAGCAAGTATGGGTATGATTTCTCCTCCATCGTAACGATGGATGTTTTTCTTTCTACAAAGTGCGCATACGCCTGATCGAGATTCCAATCCTTTCGATTTTGAAAAAAAGCCTCCCGAATGTCCTGCCGCAAGGAAACCGCCTCGGTAATTGCCTGCTCCGAGGCACCATAGATTGCACGGGCGCAT
>CAJOQZ010000061.1 GCA_905236585.1 uncultured Lachnospiraceae bacterium | reverse complement strand
TCGGAAAAACCCTCCTTTCGAAACATATCTCTCACGGGAGGAGCCACTCCCTTTGAGAGACATGTTTTCGAAAGTCGGTAGTAACAGGCATGCCTCACACCAGTGAACCAAAAGATTTTTCTCTCTAAGAACGTTGTCTCGTTCGTGAGAGAAAAATTTTTGGTGAACGGCAAATCCTGCCATCACTCCGAAAATTCCACCTCATTGATAATCCGTAACGCCTCAAACGACGTTGTCACACCGCTCTCCACCAAACTTAACGCATTATCTTTAAGGGATACAAAATCCGCCTCCGGCTCCTTTAACGCCCTTTCTATCTCGGTCCGAGCCGCCTTATGATAGATCAGATCCCGGATTTTCGGTGTGACCGTAAGGATCTCATATACCGCAATCCGCCCCGAATAGCCCGTATCATGGCAGTGCTGGCAGCCTTTCCCGAAACGGAACGTCCGATCGGGATCGTACTTTAATCCCAGTCTCTCCTGCTCGTCCCTCTGCGGATGATATGCCTCTCCGCAATGCGGGCAGACCCTGCGCACCAGCCGCTGGGATATAACGCCGCGCAGCGTCGAAGAAACAAGGTACGGCTCAATGCCGATGTCTTCCAGACGTTCAATCGCACCTACCGCGTCATTCGTATGGATCGTAGACATCATAAAACGCCCGGTCAGTGCCGCACGCATGGCGATTTCCGCCGTCTCTCCGTCGCGGATCTCTCCGACCGATACGATATCTGGGTCCTGCCGCAATATCGCCCGCAATCCCGATGCAAACGTCATATCGATCTTTGGATTGATCTGCACCTGATTCAATCCGTTGATATTGTACTCGATCGGATCTTCCAGCGTAACGATATTGACATCGCGCGTATTCAGTTCATTCAGCATCGCGTACATCGTTGTTGATTTACCGGAGCCGGTCGGTCCGACAAGCAGCAGGACGCCGTTGTGATAATGAATGAGTTTATCATATTTACGCATATCGTCGTCTGTCATTCCGAGCTGCGATTTGTCGATATCGGTATTGGATTTGTCCAAAAGACGGCAGACGACTTTTTCTCCCCATGCAATCGGCAGGGTAGATACACGCATATCTATCGCTTTTCCCAATGCGCTGACCGCAAAACGTCCATCCTGTGGAATCCGTTTTTCCGCGACATCGATATTCGCCATCGTTTTTATGCGGGCGATCACGGATACCATGATGTCCCCCGGTACCTTCAAAATGTCGCGCATGATGCCGTCAATCCGCATCCGCACATCCATCTCGGACTCCCGCGGCTCAAAATGAATATCGGAAGCCCGCTCAGCAACCGCCCGCTCTATGATTGAATTAACCAGACGGATCGTCGGTGCACCCTCGGTATCATCGCCAATCACATTCTGGGAAATGACAAAATCAAACGCGTTCGTATTCGATGTCTCGAATCTTTTGCTCGGCGCATTCTCCGAACGCTCGCTTAAGATATCATTGATCGCCTGATTTGCCCCCTCGTTGCCGTACAGATTCGTGATCGCGCGTTCGACCGCGGCTTCCGTCGCAATCATAGGCACAATCTTCATTTTCGTGACTTTCCGCACTTCATCAATAGCGTAGTAGTTCAGCGGATCGTCCATTGCGACATACAGGGAGTCTCCCTGCTTCTGAATGGGTACGAGGTGGTTCTTGCGAGCGGTATTGCGCATCACAATCTGCGATAATTCCTGCGGAATGTTGACGCGGTTCAAGTCAACGTAATCGACCTCCAACTGGTAGGCAAGCGTTTTCGCCAGATCCTCCGGCGATACAATGCTGTTTTTTACCAGCACTTCACCCAGTTTGTCATGTGTCTGCTTTTGCAGATCAAGCGCAAAAACAAGTTCATTCTCCGTAATCAGCCCCCGCTCGATCAGCAGATCACCAATTCGTTTCTTCGGCATAACTATCCTCTTTCCCTGTAAAGCATCCTAAGCCATAATGATCAATATTGCCCTGTAACGATCTCTTCCGGCGTAAGCCAGCGGATAATCCCCTGCCCGTCCGTGCCGCCGGATGTATACAGAATCACTTTCCCTTCATGTTCCCGTCCGCCGCCATAGGGCGCAACAGACATGGCATCCTTTGGCTTAACAAACCGCTTTGCCGCCCCGTCATATACCATGACAAAAACGCCGCCCGAGGAATTTTGTTCGATGAGGGCCGCCCGCTTAGCCGCTTCTTCATATTTTTCATCTTCCGCCTGTCTTACCTTTTCAGCGGAAAAATTTCGAACCGCCGGTACGACGGCAAAAAACGCAAGAACCACGACTATAACCGCCATAATTACGACCAGCCGCGACTCCCCGCGTCGCCTATAAATCTTCTTCATAATAAGATATTATACAAAATTCGCCTTAGTTACGCAAGCAATTTATCCCCCCTCTTTATTACTATAGTATGAGACTTTATATACCATAAACGGCGGAAAGCATGCCCGTCTTTCCGCCGTTTTATTATCTTATGCAGCCGCTTTCAAGGCTGCTTACCGTTCTTGCGTTATCTTTGCGCTCGTCTGCGCTTTTGCTTTACGAAAAAGTATACCGTCTTCCCCGCAACAAGCAGAAGCTCCGCGCACGGCAACAGCGTAAATCGAATGCTTACCGGCTCGATATCTCCCATCTTCGGTGACGCGCCGGATGGGTTCGACTTGCCGGCTGCCTGGGTTGCGCCCGCATATCCTCCCTATGCTCCTATTCTTTCTCCTTCTCATTGCTTCTTTTCCTTTCTTGTGCTCTAAAGTGTTACATGATATAAGCCGCATAAGATCAGTCTTTTGCATAACAAAAACCGCCGACAGCGCAAAAAAATATCCACGCCGTCAGCGGTCATATGCCATTATAATATTCATTTAATGCCGCAAATAAGAGGGTGTCAATTACCCCCCCCCCGAAATTTGCTGGCTATTGAACTCTATCAAAATCATCGCTCTCATTTCATCCCCACGAGCTCAAACAAAATACGAATTCATTATACCACAAAGCCACGAGGAAAATCCACATTTATGTGGATTTGACGACGGCATGCGATAACAGTCGCTCTGCGGCTGTTATACC
>CAJOQZ010000060.1 GCA_905236585.1 uncultured Lachnospiraceae bacterium | reverse complement strand
CTTGCCGAAACGGTCAAGGATCACGCCGATGATGTCGTTTTTGAAACGCAGCCGCACATTCGTCTCTTCTCCGCCGAACATGCCGAACGTTTCCTTGGTATAGGAGGCGAGGTCGATTTCCTCAAAAACCGACCTGCCTTCCCTCTCCGCCTCCGTCTGCCGGATAAGGCGCATTTTATCCACGCGGTAATGCTTGATCTTCTCATCCGCGCCGTCATAACCGATCAGATAATAGTTCTCGTCATTCCACATCAGCGCCCATGGACTGACCTCATAGGGTCTGTCCTTGCGGGGAACCAGTTGTTTTTTTAAGTTCCATTTCAGATATTCGAAACGGATCTGCCTGTTATCTGTGATCGCGTTGTAGATCGCGTCTACGTTGTAGTAGATGCTTTCATTCATGGTCTTGATGCGTCCCGCAACGACGACCTGCCGGTTCAGCTGCGCCGCCTCATAAATGCTGACGTTGCGCGTGAGTTTTTTGATCAGCTGCCGGGACTTTTTCTCCGTAATGAACTTCGACGACTGGATCGCGTCCACAAGCAGTTTCAACTCCGCTATCTCGAACGGCTTCTCGCTGACATGGTAATAATAATTCCGTCCGACCTTTTCTCCTTCAACCGTGATGCCGAGCATCTCAAGCGCCTTGAAATCTTCATACAGGCTCTTCCGGTCCGCCGTCACGTCATAGCGCAAAAGTTCGCTTTTGATCGCGTTCATATCCAGACCGTGGTCCTCGTCGGTCTTCTCAAGGAGAATGCGGCTTAAATAATATAGTTTTAGTTTCTGATTGGTTCCTTTGGGCATGGTTTTAATCGAGATCCGTCCCGTCGCTTGCGATGCACTTCTTGTACCATGCGAAACTGTCCTTCTTGCTGCGGGAGAAATCGCCCGTGCCGTCGTCATGGCGGTCCACATAGATAAAGCCGTAGCGCTTCGCATACTGCCCCGTACCTGCGGAAACCAAGTCGATCGGTCCCCATGTCGTGTAGCCGATCAGCGGGATGCCGTCCTCGACCGCTTCGCCCATGCACTTGATATGTTCGCGGAAATACGCGATGCGGTAGTCGTCATGGACCGAGCCGTCCTCTTCCACTTTATCAAATGCGCCGAAGCCGTTCTCCACAACCATAAGCGGCGTTTCGGGGTAGCGGTCATGCAGTTTCGTCAGCGTATAGCGCAGACCCACCGGATCGATCTGCCAGCCCCAGTCCGAAGCCTTCAGATATGGATTCTTCGCGCCGGTCGTCATGTTGCCGCCCGTCTTCTCCGCGTCCTCGTCCATCGTCACGCAGTTCGACTGATAATAGGAGAAGGTGTACATATCCACCGTGCCCTCCTTTAATATTTTCTCGTCTCCGTCCTTGATGAAGGATGTGTCGATCTTATGATCTGCGAAATACTTCATGATAAATGTCGGATACGCGCCGCGCACCTGTACATCGCCGCAGAAGTTGTTCAAAAAGTCGTCCTGCTGTGCCGTCGCAAGGATATCCACCGGATTCGGGGTCAGCGGATACAGCGTCACGTGCGCGATCATGTTGCCGATCATAAAGTCCGGGTTGATCTCGTGCCCCTTTTTCACCGTAAGGGCGGATGCGATAAACTCATGGTGCAGCGCCGTAAACGTCTTCTGCGGATCGCTCTTCAGATCGGAAAGTTTGATCGGCTCGGTCGCGTTGATGTCCTCGTCTTCCATTAGACCCAGTCCGTATAAATTGCCGATGCCGCCTTCGCCCATGCAGCAGATGTTGATCTCGTTGAACGTCAGCCAGTATTTCACCTTGTCCTTGTACCGCGTAAATACGGTTTCGGCATACTGCAAAAACAGATCGATCGTCGCCCGATCCAAAAAGCCGTGATGCTTCGTTACGATCCACCACGGGATCTCATAGTGGCAGAGCGTGACAAGCGGCTCGATGCCGTGCTTTTTGCACTCGTCGAATACCTTGTCATAGAAAGCAAGCCCCGCCTCATTTGCCTTGCCGGAATCATCTGGGAAGATGCGCGACCAGTTGATCGACAGACGGAAACACTTAAAGCCCATCTCCGCGAAAAGCGCAATATCCTCCGCATAATGGTGGTAAAAGTCAATCGCCTCGTGGCTGGGGTAGAACGCGTTCGGGTCCGTCACCGGCAAAAACGTCCGCGGCGTATTCACATCGCCGCCCAAAAGCATGTCGGGCACGGACAGGGTCTTGCCGTCTTCCAAGTACGCCCCCTCTAACTGATTTGCCGCAACGGCGCCGCCCCATAGAAAGTTTTTTGGAAATGCCATAAATTTGTTCCTCCTTTGATATATTTTATTTTGAGCACAAGGCAGTTTTAGGAAAAATATCTTTGAATGCCTGTATCAAAAAATGCGGTCGCATTTTTTAACCTTGTGCAAAAATTCTAAACTCCCCTTACCTCTTTATACAGCGCGATAAATTTCTCCGCCATGACTTTGAACGCCTCGGCGCTCATCATCTGATCCTCGCAATGCACCAGCAGAAGATGCGGCTCCCGCAGGACGCCGGTCTCCTCCATCTGCACGATCTGATGATGCGAACGGTTGCTGATCGTGTATTCTTCAGCGCCCTGGCGCATCAGCTCTTCGGCTTTTTCAAAGTCACCCTTTTCCGCCGCGTCGATCGCCATAATGAACTGCGAACGCGCAGTTCCCGCATGGGAAATGATCTGAAAGCAGGCGATCTCCAGTTCCTCATTCATCCCCTTTGCCGCCGCAGGTGCGCTTGCCGTATTATTTTTCTTCCCAAACATTTTTATTCCTCCCCGCTGATCTCACTCAGTTTCTTCTTGTATGAGCCGTAATATGCCAACAGTTCATCGACATGCTCTCTTACATACGCCACATCGCCGTTTTTCAAGGACAGTTCCACCGCCCGGGACATATCGGAAAGTTTTTCCGCCCCGATTACCCTTGCCGAACTTTTTAACGCGTGCGCCTTGATCAGAACGCCGTCCCAGTCTTCCTCTTCAAAATGCGAGCGGATGTCCGCGCATTTCTGGTCGATGGTTTTTGCAAAAAGAAGCAGCGCCGCAAGGTACATTTTTTCGTCGGAAGCATACGCAATGCCTTCCCGGATGTTCAGGTAGCCGTTCTCCTCCAGCGCAAAAAGCCTCTGATCCGTTATCCGCAAAGGATCTTCGCTTTCCTCTGCCGGCGGCGTATGACTTTCCTTTTTTTCGTCTTTCCGATGGATTTTCCACTGCGGCAGATATTTCAGCAGCACTTCTTCCAACTGCTTGCCGCTGACCGGCTTAATTACGTAATCGTCAAAGCCCGCCTTCATATACTCTTCCCTTGCCCCCGCAACGGCGTTCGCCGTAAGCACGATGCAGGGCTTCGTCGCGTTCGGATTGTCTTTGTTGAGCCGCAGGTTTTTGATCATTTCCATGCCGTCCATCACCGGCATCCGGTGGTCAATAAGGAGCAGGTCGTAATTTTCCTTTTCCGTCATGAACAGCGCCTGCTTGCCGTCTACCGCCGTATCGATCTGCAAAAGCGTCCGCTTTAAGAGTCCTTTTACCACAAACAGATTCATGTCGGTATCATCGACCAGAAGAATCCTCGCCTCCGGCGCCGTAAAGAGCGCCCGGTACTGCTCCTTGCGGTCTGCCGCCGCCTCGACGACCATCTTAAAATCGCCTGTCTCTTCCCAGTCGATGACCTTCTGCCGGATCGTAAAGGAGAACGTGCTTCCGCGTCCGTATTCGCTTTCGATGTTAAGGCGGCTGTCCATCAACTCCAAAAGCCGCCACACGATATTTAAGCCCAGCCCCGTTCCCTCGATCGAGCGGTTGCGTTTTTCCTCGATCCGTTCAAACGGGTCGAAGAGTTTTTCAATGTCTTCTTTTTTGATGCCGATGCCGGTATCCGCAACGGAAACAAAAAAGTCGATCTCGTCGTCTTCTCTTTTTTCATGTGCAACCGTAAGTTTTACTTCCCCGCTTTTCGTGTATTTAACGGCATTCGTCAGAAGGTTGAGGATGACCTGCCGGATGCGGGCGTAATCCCCGTATAACACCTGCGGCATTTTAGAATCCATCTCCACAACAAATTCCAGCCCCTTTTCCACTGCGCGGGAGCGGAGCATCACATACAAGTCCGACACAAGCATCGCCGGGTTGTACTCATCCGGCACAAGTTCCGTTTTCCCCGCTTCGATTTTCGAAAAATCCAGCACGTCATTGATCAGATCCAAAAGCGCCGTGCCGGACTTTTGGATGTTGATGGCGTAACTGCGGAGCATCGGGTCATTCGTCTCCCGCAGGATCATCTCATCCATGCCCAGTATCGAGTTGATCGGCGTGCGGATCTCATGCGACATGTTCGCAAGGAAGTCGCTCTTCGCTTTGGAGGCTTCCTCCGCCGCTGCCTGGGAATAACGGATCTCGTCGAGTTCCCCGCTGTTGAGCAGATAGCACATGATCAAATACGCCATCAACGCAAGGACGATGTAGAACATCTCCATATTTGAAAGGAACTGTATGCCTCCGAGGGCAATAGCGGCAAGAATCCCGAAAACCGTCACCAAAAGCCGCATTTTTGCCGCATGCGCGGAATACTCCCGCTTGCGCAGCGGGAAAACGTAATTGTTTTTCAGCTGCGCCATGATTCCGACCGGCATCAGCAGCATCCAAAACGAATACGCCAAATCAATGACATTGTTGTCCGGCACCCGCCCGACCGCTTCGGTAAATACATACCAGATGTCCGTCACTTCATAAAACAGGATCGCTGCCGTAAGAATATTCGTACTCCGCCAGATCATTTCCCATTCGATCAGGTAAAATGTCTGCAGACACATGACGCAAACATAGAAGGCAAGGAAAATAAATATCAGATAAAAATTATCCATCAGATTGCCCGGACGTTCAACCAGCGTAATGAAGATTTTGTAGATAAAGATGAGTCCTATGGCGGCAATGCAGAATGAGTTTACAAGGAGCGCGGAATAGTCGCGCTTGCGGTTCCTTAACTTCTGCGCAAAATAGAGCGTTTCGTTGACCGCGAATCCGACGGCCGGCAGCAAAAAGACGAATCTGATAAAGTCGTTGTACGGCTCGCTTCGCAATATGTAGTGGCTGTAAAAATGCAAGAACTCGCCGAAAGACAGGCAAAGCATCCCTGCCGCGATAAAGACCGCCGAATACCGGTACGGACCGAGCCGCCCGATAAGGGATGCGGTCAAAAGGAAGATTAAAAAAAGCGTAGCGGGATTGCTCAGTTCAAATGCGAACTGATTCCCGGTCAGCGCAAAAAATATTGTCAGAATAAGCGATAGAACCGCCGCTATCAGCAGAACATCATCTCTGCGATGCATATAGTTTCCCCTGTTCCCCTTTGATAAAAAATCGGTATGAAAAAGCCCCGACTTCGTATATTCATTATACACGAAAATCGGGGATGTGCAATAATCTCTTGCCGCCATGAAGGGAACCAATTTTTATTCAGTCTCCTGTTTGTTCGAAGCGCCCTTTCCCGAATCGGAGCCGGTCTTGCTGTCTGTAGGAAGATCCTCTGCATCTGCCTTCGTTGCATCGTTTTGGGGCGAATCCTCTTTTTCGGCTCCGGCACTTTCGTCCGGCTTATCCGCATCGCTCTTTCCGTCCAAACTTTCGTCAGCAGATATCTCCTTTGATGCCTGTCCGTTCTCCGGCGTCTGCTTTTCGACTGCGCCGTCCTCCCCGGATTTTGGTTCCTCCGTAGCGGCATTGCTTGACGAAACGTCTGCTGCCCATGTTTGTAACAGATGAGGTGTCTAACCTTTCGATATTGATATCTGAAAGATTTTCAAACCCATAGAACCAGAATGCCGTTGATACTGGCTGAACATCATCAAAGTAAAATGCCCCCTCCTCGATGTTGACGGTAAGCGCTTTGTCCTGCTGCCAAAAACTTGCCTTGGGAACAAAAGTTGATTTCCGTACTCGCCCATATAAGAATGATGACAAATCCGCCCCCATTCGGTATAATTATTGGAAACCGATACCCGCGCCCCGACGCGGCGCTTTGGAGGCAGTATGAGAAATTTTGCTAAAAAACTGACGGCTCTGCCGCTTATCGCCGGACTCCTTGCTACGATGCTTCTGCTGCCTGCAACGGCGGCAAAGGACGACAACCACGCCCGGACGGTCTATGTCGGATACTATGAAAACGAGATTTTCGAGGAGGGGGCGAAGGAGGGCGCCGTCAAGTCCGGCTACGCCTACGAATACTACCTGAAACTGTCCGAATACACGGGCTGGGATTACGAATACGTCTACGGCGATTACGACGCCCTGTATCATAAACTGCTCGCCGGGGAAATCGACCTTTTAGCGGGGCTTGCCAAAACGGACGAGCGGGAAGGGCTGATCGGCTACCCCAAAAGTCCGATGGGGAACGAGGGATATTATTTGGTAAAGCACGCCTCGGACACTGAGATCACGGAGAACGCGGCAACCCTCTCCGGGAAAACGACCGGCGTGTTAAAAAGTGCGATCGAAACGCTGCTGCGCTCATATTACGAGGCGAACCATGTCACGGGCGACATCGTGGTATTTGAGGATTATGCGGCTCTTTTTTCCGCGTTTGACGCGGGTGAGATAGACATCTTGGCGGCAGAGGGGAACGGCGCTGCCGACCGTGCAGATGCGCAGGTGGTAACGTCATTTGGCAAAAGCGACTACTACCTCTGCGTCAGCATCGGGCGGGACGACCTCCTTGCGCAACTGAATGAGGCACAGGCGGCAATAGAGGCGGACGCGCCCGATTATATCAGTTTCCTCCGCAACAAATATTATTCCGCGAGCCTGCACAGCCGGACGATGACGGCGGAGGAGAAGGAGTGGGCGGCGGCGCATGACGTACTGACCGTCGGCTATCTGAACAACTACCTCCCCTACTCCGCCACGACTGCGGACGGCAAAGTCAACGGCATTGTAAAAGACCTTGTGCCCGCGATTTTTGACGAACTGAACATTACCGATACAAAGATCACATACGTCGGCTATGACAATTACGAAAAGATGGTCGGCGACATCGTGGCGGACGAGATTGACGTTGCGTTTCCCATCGGCGGCGGACTCTACTATTCCGAGGAGAACGGCATCTACCAGTCAGCGGCGGTGGTATCCGCCACGACGGACATCGCGTATGCGGGCAGTTACAACGACGACGTCACGTCCCATTTTGCGGTAAATGAAAACAACAAGATGCAGTATTATTACATCATCACGAATTTTCCCGACGCGAAGATAACGCTTTTTCCGTCGATCGACGACTGCCTCGACGCTGTTTTGAAAGGGAAGACGACCGCGACGACGCTGAACGGGCTGCGGGCAAACAACATTCTAAAAAACAGCCGCTACAAGGGGCTTTACCTGACGCAGCTCTCCAAGATGGACGAGCGGGCGTTCGGCGTCAAAATCGGCGACGAGGGGCTGCTGCGCCTGATGAACCGGGGGATTACCCTCCTCGGCTCGGACTATGCGCAGAACATGGCATACCGATACTCGGAGCAACTCTATGAATACACCTCAGCCGATTTTATCCGGGAGCACGCCTATCAGTTGATGGCGGGCGTTCTGGCGCTGGTCGCGTTTTTCGTCATTCTGATAATCCGCGACATGAAGCGTTCGCGGTACGCCAGCCGGATGAAGTCCGATTTCCTGTCCAACATGTCCCACGAGATACGCACGCCGATCACCGCGATCCTCGGCATGAACGAACTCATCCGCCGGGAAAGCGACAACGCGGACATTTTGAAATATTCCGACAACATTTCCAAGGCGGGGGACAACCTGCTGGACATCATCAACAACGTGCTCGACCTTTCCAAGATTGAATCGGGCAACATGGAGGTCGTAAAAAAAGAGTACCTGCTTTTTGACATGCTGCTGGAACTGTGCGTCATGTCGGAGTACCGGGCGGATGCCAAGGGGCTTATCTTTGACATGGAGATAGACGCGGCGCTGCCGAACCGGCTGTACGGAGACGTCGGGAAGGTGCGGCAGGCGACGCTGAACCTTTTGACAAACGCCATCAAATACACGGAAGAGGGACGGGTGAAACTGACCGTGGCGCTCGTGGAGCAGACGGCGGATGCGGCGGCAATCGAAATCCGCATTGCCGACACCGGAATCGGCATCAAGCAGGAGGACATGGACCGGCTGTTCCGTGAGTTTGACAGGCTCGACCTTGAGAAGACGAAGAACATCGAGGGCACCGGGCTGGGGCTTGCCATCACCCGGCATATGCTCGACCTCATGGGCAGCCGGCTGGATGTGGAAAGCACCTATGGCGAGGGCTCCGTCTTTTCGTTTGTCATCCGGCAGGAGGTGCGGGGCGACGAGCCGGTCGGCGATTTTGAAAAACGGCGGCGGACGAACGAACTGCTGATTGAGCAAAAGAAGAACATCTCCTTTACCGCGAAGGACGCACGGGTGCTTATCGTGGACGACACGCCGATGAACATTCAGGTCATCAGCGGGCTCATGAAGCGGACCGGGATGCAGATTGACGCTGCCAACAGCGGGGCGGAATGCCTTGAAAAATTCGCATCCGGGCATTACGACCTCGTTTTCCTCGACCAGCGGATGCCCGGCATGGACGGCGTGGAAACCCTGATGCAGATTAAGAAGAATTTCCCGAAGGCGTATAAGGAAACGCCGATTATTTCGCTTACCGCCAACGTGCTCGCGGGGACGAAGGAGGAAATGCTTAAGGCGGGCTTTACCGATTACCTGTCGAAGCCGGTGGACGCCGTCTCGTTGGATAAGGTCATACTGACCTATTTGGCGAAAGAAAAAGTAGAGGTGGGCGGTATTGTTCCCGAAGCGGGATCTGCCTCCGGGGCTGCGAGCGGCGGCGGTTTCGGCAGAGAATTATCTTCTCTTCCTGCCGCGTTAAAGGACGTCGGCGGACTGAACCTCAAAGCCGGTCTGACCTACTGCGGGGAAGCGGAGGATTATCTGGACGCGCTTACGGTGTTTGCGGCATCCGTTGAAGAACGTGCCGCGCAGCTTACCACACTTGCCGAAAACGCCGACATGCCCGGCTATGCCCTTTTGATACACTCCATCAAAAGCATTTCCTTCTCGATCGGCGCAGACGAACTTTCACATTTTGCAAAAAGACTTGAAAAAGCAGCCGACGATGGCGACGCAGAAGTGATAAAGGCAGAAACCCCGGCGTTCACGGCGATTTATAAACGACTGAAGACGGAACTGGATAAGGCGTTGGAAGAAGAGTAGGAAAAATCTATTTCGCTCCACCCGAATGTCTTTACAAACTATCCGCAAATGGTATATAATCATTTTACAAAGGAGCGGCAGTAATGCCCCTCGATTGATTAATTACAACGAAAAACCGCCGTAGACTTCCCATATCTTAGGGCGGTTTTTTCATGTCTATTTCCTATCGTTCCGATTCATCAGGATAACGCCGATAAGCGTTACAATAAAAATCCCCAGTTGTATCAAATCCGAAAATGATATATCCATGATAGTACCTCCCATTCAGCGAAGAGGGGAATTACTACCGCCGATATCACCATATCACATTTTGAACGGGCAACGCAACCCTTTATAAATGGTTTCTAAATCTATCTTACACTGCCATCGTCCGACCTTTTCCCACTCGGAATGACAGGACTTGAACCATTACCTTGTCTTCTGAACACCGCATAGAAAGGAGTTTCCGCAGGCTCTGTCATACATTTCACGCATATTTCACGCAAACTCCCTCCTCATTATTTGCCATATCTTTCTATGGTATGACTTAATCAATGCCTTGCAATACGACTCCAAAACAACTATAATCTTCCCGTTGTCGCTCCCCTATACTGGCCACAGTTGAAAGGGGGTGTTTGGATGGAATATTTGGTATCGTTTTTCGTGTCGTTCATGGCAAGCATAGCCGCCTACTATGTCTGCAAATGGTTAGAACGGCACATTAACGGCGGCAACTAACCAAAAAAGAACCCTCGATGCGCCTACATCGGGGGTTCCTTGTATTTGTATGGTAAACTTGGTATCGTTTGCCTGTCAGTATTATAGCATCTGAATAGTAAAAGTCAAGGTTCATTTTCACCGGCAGGACAACATAGGTCGGAATGACAGGACTTGGTCTCCGCTTCGCTCCGGTCGGCGCAGAGCAGGCGTCCACTGGACGCCTTGCGCCCTGCGACTCCTGACGGGTTCCCTCCTCCTACTGATTCAGATATCCTCGTTTTTATAATAATAGAAGAACCCACCGCCTCATGCGGTGGATTCTCCTATTATCGGAATGACAGGACTTGAACCTGCGACCTCCTGACCCCCAGTCAGGCGCTCTACCAAACTGAGCCACATCCCGATACACTCACTGTATCCGTAGCGAATAACACTCTAATAAAATACCGCATTTCACGGCAAAATGCAACTATGATTTTTTTAAGAACAAATGACTCTCCGTGTTCGACAGCAAGAATATCTTAGCCTCGCACAAAAGATTCATTTGCTCCCAAGGCAAGTTTGGATGAAAAGTGATTTTAAGCGCCGTCATGCGTCAACCGATTGAAAGCAACTCCACTTTGTGCTAAGATGATGCATATTATGACAGGAATAGCCGCTGTTCCGGTTTTTGGACAGCCTCGATAAGGAGTCAATCACTATGGCTGAAAAACTTACGAAATCCGATATCGAAAAAATCGAAAAAGAAATCGAACACCGCAAATTAGAAGTCCGCCCCCGCCTGATCGCCGCCGTCAAAGAAGCGCGGGCGCACGGCGACTTGTCCGAAAATTTTGAATACCATGCCGCCAAGAGGGAGAAGAATCAGAACGAAAGCCGTATCTCCTACCTCGAACGGATGATTAAGAACGCGGTAATTGTCTCGGAAGATTCCGCCGCAGGCAGAGTCTCCATGAACAACAAAGTCACCCTCTTCTACCCCGACGATAACTCGACGGAAACCATCAAGATCGTTACTTCCATCCGCGGCAATTCTCTCGATGGGAAAATTTCCAACGAAAGCCCTTTAGGCGCCGCCATTTTCGGCCGCGCCGTCGGCGATACGGTTAGCGTGCCTATGCCGGGCGGCGGCTCCTATGACGTCGTCATCCGCTCCATCGACCAATCCGGCGGCAGCGACGAAGATACCATCCGCCGTTTCTAAAAATTGCTCTTTCACAATTACTGCTTTCTTTTATCTTGAATTCGGCAAGTGCCAAATTATGACATAGCACCCCAAGCGGATTCTGGGATTTTTTTGAAAATCCGATATCAGCACCGAAAACACAGTATTTTGACGCACCTTAATAAGATGGTCACTGGTATGACCACCACGGCACTATTCAGTTAACGAACATCAACCCGTCCCGTACTGAATG
>CAJOQZ010000059.1 GCA_905236585.1 uncultured Lachnospiraceae bacterium | reverse complement strand
GCTGGCGGCGGTCGGCGGCTTTGTGTCGGTCGGCGGGCTGACGGCATTTTTAGCGTATGCGGCGCAGTATGCCAAGCCGTTTAACGAGATCACGGGAGTTGTGACGGAGATGCAGAACGCCCTCGTATGCGCTGGAAGGCTTTTTGATTTGATCGACGAGGAGCGGGAGGCGGAGACCGGCACGGAAGTTTTGGGAAAAGTGGCGGGAGAGATCGCTTTTTCTGATGTATCTTTCTCCTATGATCCAGCGGTGCCGCTGATGGAAAACGTCTCAGTGGATGTCCGTTCCGGCGAGCGGATAGCGATTGTCGGTCCGACGGGCGCGGGCAAGACGACGCTGATAAATTTGCTGATGCGGTTTTATGACGTTGACAAAGGCAGGATAACCGTAGATAAAAAAGACGTCAACGCAATACAAAAAGACGATCTGCGCAGACATTTCGGGATGGTGTTACAGGAGACGTGGCTTGCCGAGGGGACGATTCTCGAGAATATCCGCATGAGCCGACCCGACGCGTCGCCGGAGGAGGTGGTTCGCGCTGCAAAGCAGACGCGGGCGCATGAGTTTATCCGCAAACTGCCGGATCAATATAATACCTGTCTTACGACGGACGGAGGGATCTTATCACAGGGGCAAAAGCAGCTGCTGTGCATCACACGGGTGATGCTTTCGCTCCCGCCGATGCTGATACTTGATGAGGCGACATCTTCGATCGATACGCGTACCGAGATGAAGATTCAGTCCGCTTTTTCAAAAATGATGCAGGGGCGCACGACGTTTATCGTCGCGCACCGTCTTTCCACGATTCGCAACTGCGACAAGATCCTCTATATGGAGCATGGAACAATTTTGGAGAGCGGAACGCATGAGGAACTGATGGCAAAAGGCGGCGGCTATGCGAGGCTCTATAACAGCCAGTGGGATTAGAATAATTCCCATATAAAAACGGGAGAGGATGAAAGCAGCATCAAGGTATGTTGTGAGGGATATACGGCATTTGAAGTGTCGATACGCAATTCAAAAACCTCTGAAATCCTAACAATTATCGGTAAAGATACCTTTGTATTAGCAGTTTCAATCACTACGTTGACTTAAATTGTAAGGTCACAAATGATAATATTAAATAAATTAGCAGGTTATATATGAAGTAATTGTTTATTCTCACAACTAATTTTTTGTAATCAGAACAAGAAAATAGGAAGTGCTGAGGCATCTCTTTTTCGGGGAGATTGCTTTTTTTGAACAGCAGAAAGAAAACCTAAAAAACATGAAGGCAGACGCGATAGAGGAGATATCGAGAAAATTGGATCTGCTGCATGGCTACGACGATCAGATTACAGCGGCAAAGGCGCAGTACAATAACTCGCAGATGTTCCATGCGCTTGATGAGGCAATGGAGCGTGGGGAGAAGATAGCAAAAGAGGCGGAAAAGTATGCGCCTAAGACGCCGGAAGAGCGGCGGGAGGATATGATCGAAGAGGCAACCGGCGCAGATAAGGATGCAGGCATGCTTTCCGAGATTATGGATGAACTGTCGGAGGCGGCAGAAGAGATGACGGATGAGATGACAGAAAGAACCGTGCCTGATACAGCGACAATTAATGTGTTGGCGGACGGCGTTTCGGTCGGGCAGTAAAAAAAGCATCAGAAAGGGCTCAGGATGAAAAGATATTCGGATCAAATTATTTCCTTTCTTAGCATGACGGCGGGGGCGATACTTGCCGCATTTTCCATCGAGGAGTTTTTGGCGCCCAACAATATTTTCGACGGCGGCGTCGTCGGCGTCAGCATGATCCTTGCGCATTTTATACCGCTTAAACTCGGCATATGGATCATCATCATCAATATCCCGTTTATCGTAATGGCGTATAAAAAAATGGGGAAGATATTTGTTGTGAAGGTCATCTATTCGCTGCTTTTGTTTTCCGTGATGACGTCTGTTTTTGAGCCGATTGCGAATGCGACGGATGAGATTCTTTTGGCGGTGACTTTCGGCGGCGTTTTGCTGGGGGCTGGAGTCGGTTTGGTGCTGCGCGGCGGCGGATGCCTGGACGGGACGGAAATCGTCGCTGTATGGCTGAATAAAAACTTATCCATATCGACGGGGCAGGTAATCCTTGGGTTTAATATCGTAATTTACGCGATTGCCGGAGCGGTATTCGACATCAATCAGGGGATGTATTCTCTGCTGATGTATTTTATCACGTCCCATGTCATTGATGTAGTGGAAATCGGTTTTGAAAGCGCAAAATCGGTCATGATCATTTCCGACGACGGAAGTGCGCTCGCGGAGCGGATATTTAACGAAATCGGTCGTACGGTGACATTTCTTCACGGCGAAGGGCTTGTTTCAAGCGGCAAGAAGGATATTCTGTACTGCGTCGTAACGCGTGCGGAGATATTCGATCTGAAAAAAATAATCGCAGACACGCCCGGAAGCACGTTTACCACCATTTCTGATGTTTCCGAGATCGTCGGAAATCATATCAAGTCGAAATAAGAAGTTTAGACAACGCTTCGTGCTGATTGGAATAGTTACGAAACGTCATTTTTTATCAAACACCGCACGTATCAATGCGGTGTATTTTTTTTCGAAAATTGAAAAAGTGAGTTATATCAAACAAATTCAAGGTCATTGTTGCCAGAGGGGTTGACATCCGCAGATGGATATGTCATATTGCTGTGGGTGTTGGCGGCTGCCCGGACGGCTGAAAAGGGTTATGCGCCGGGAAGCAGGGACATCGTGGACGATAACCCGGGTATTACATGCCGGAGCGCTTTCTTGCGCCGACATTTTATATGAAGTATAAAATTCTTCGGAGAACGCTATGAAAAAAACGAAATTCAGAAGCATCACAACGAAGATCGTATTGTTGGTTGTATTGGCGCTTGTTATATCCAACAGCGCCTTGTGCCTTATTTTTATCGCCCATTCGAGGGCTGCAATCAGAAAAGCCATCCAACAGAGAATGCTGGATATCGCAAACTGCGCATCCGGCTCGGTCGACGGCGACGTTTTGGAAAAGATCACCGCAGCGGACGAGGATTCCCCTGAATACCGGAAGATTTACGACAGCCTTGCCGTATTCCGCGACAATGTAGAGTTGGAGTACGTCTATGGGATTAAGGATGAGGGGAACGGCGTGTTCACGTTTACCGTCGATCCGGCAATAAATGATCCGGCGGAGTTTGGCGCGGGGGTCGAATATACGGAAGCCTTGGACAGCGCAAGTCGAGGAACGGCGGCAGTAGATGAGGTTCCGTATGAGGATGAATGGGGATGGTTTTACAGCGCATACAGCCCTGTGTTTGACTCATCCGGGAATGTTGGAGGGGTGATCGGGGTTGACTTTTCCGTTGACTGGTTCGAAGAGCAGATAGACAGCCAAACCGCCTCGATCATCGAAACATTTTCCGTTATACTTGCGGTGACGCTTTGCATCGGATGTGTTGTCACGACCATGCTTGCGGAAAGCATTATACGCCCCTTAAAGCATATAATAAGAGTGGCGAAGCAGTATGAAAGCGGGGATTTTGGCGAGAGTCTGCAAACGGGTGCGAATGACGAGGTCGGAGAGTTGTCGCGGGCTCTGCAGAGCATGTCCGAGGCGTTAAAGGAAAAAGTTGAGGAAAAAATAAGCGAGAACGAGCAGTTGTTTCTTCAGGTGGTACGGTCGCTTGCAGACGCCATTGACGCAAAGGACACCTACACGAATGGACATTCCGGCAGGGTTGCAGACTATTCGAGAGAGATCGCGAGGCGGTTCGGATATGACGAGGAGGGGCTGGACGCGATATATATGATGGGGCTTTTGCATGACGTAGGCAAGATCGGGGTGCCGGATGAGGTGATCAACAAGACGTCGAAACTTACGGATGAGGAGTTCGCCCTTATCAAACTGCATCCGATTATCGGGTCGAAGATTTTAGAGAACATCCGGAGCATGCCGAAACTTGCGTGGGGAGCAAGGTGGCACCACGAAAGGTACGGCGGAGGCGGCTACCCGGACGGTTTGTCGGCGGAGGAAATACCCGAAGAGGCGCGGATTATTGCCGTAGCGGATGCGTATGACGCGATGACGAGCAACCGGAGTTACCGCACTGTTATGCCGCAGGAAAAGGTCAGGGAGCAGATCGAAAAAGGAAAAGGCGTGCAGTTCGATCCGCAGTTTGCGGACATTATGATTGCTATGATAGATGAAGATACGGAATATCAGATGAAAGAGGTTCCGCTTGCGGAGTCGGACGGCTGACGATTCCATGCTTTTGCAGGGATGCGGCAATCCCGTCGCTGTTGTTGTCGAGCGTGATCTCGTCGGCGGCGGCTTTCACCGCTTCGACCGCGTTCGCCATGGCAACGCCCAAACCGGCATATTCCAACATCGGCAGGTCATTTTCCGCGTCGCCGAATGCGATCATCTCATCCCTTGTGATGCCTAATTTGGAGCAGGCACTCTCAATCGCCGTTGCCTTGTTGACGTCTTTTGCCGTATATTCAAAGTAGAAATCCGCCGTAAACATGCAGCTTAGGCGTTCGACAAACGGCGCCTGCATTTCCTCAAAATGCGCCCGCATGTACTCCGGGTCGCCGGCGGTAAGGATTTTTTCAACGGGAAAATCCACCCACTCCGCCAAATCTTTATGCTCGCAAAGGATGTAGTTGTTGCCGCGGGATTCATATTGGACGATATTGAACGGCTCGCCGTTAAGGTTCAAAATGCATCCGAATATGTCCGTCGTGTGCATGTACTCTCCGCGGGCGATGATCGGGGTCACCGCGAAATGCTTCAGATGTTGAAGAACATCCCGTGCCTCATCTTTTGACAGGCTGTGCGCGTACAGTTCCTCGCCGGTCTGGCAGTCCATTACTTTAGCGCCGTTATAACATATGAACAGCCCGTGGTGCTTATCCATTTCAAGTTCCCTGCCCCATTTGTAGAGACCCATGTCCGGGCGTCCGCTCGCAAGCGCCAGCCGCACGCCGTTTTGCTGCGCCGACAGGAGGGCTTGTTTTGTTTTTTCCGTTATTATCTTGTCGTCGTTTGTCAGGGTGCCGTCAATGTCTAAAAGGATTGCTTTATACATAGTGATTTCCTCCGTGTGGCTGGATTAGGAGCCGAAGTGCAAAAAGGGTGCGGGGGCGCTCCGATTCGGATGCCAAGTTTTTTACTTGATATCATTATAGTGCCTATGTGATGAAAAAATCTACGGAATTTTGCAAAAAAGGAGGAATTTCGTTACAATTTACGATGCAACTGCGCACTGTCTCTGTTCCTCTTCGGTCGGCGCAGAACAATTATACCCGCAGGGCAAACTTCCACCGGACGATTTGCGCCTGAGCGGTTGCCTTTTGCAGCATGAGTATTATAATAGGGGAGTGGAAAAGCGAGAGGAGAATGACCGAATGAAGTACACGCAGCAAGTAAACGCAGATAACGACGGAGTTGTCCAAATCGCCGAGTCAACCCGGACATTATTGGAAAAATACGGTGTAGAGAAAAAGGAACTGTTAAAGACTGTCCTCGCGGTGGAAGAAGCCGCCGGAGGTCTGACGGCGCATGCTTTTAAGGGAAGCGTGATCTCGGCGAGATACCGCTTTTTTATGGGCGTTGTCACAATCGAGTTATCCGCGGAGGGGGAGGCGTTCGGCATTACGGATGCTATGCAGACGGATATCCTTCTTGCGGATGACGTGGAAGGCGACGCGCAGGACATGATAAGGGGGATTCTTCTGAAATCCGTTGCGGAGGATCTGAAGTATCACCATAGAAACGGGGTGAACCGGATACGTCTTACGATCCACAGGTCGCCGAGGGCGTTTCTCTATCAGACGCTGGGTGCGATGGCGATGGCGATTCCTCTTGGGCTTATGCTTACCATGCTGGGAAATGACGCGCTTAACGGCGATTTAGATGCATATTTTTTTAGCCCGGTAAAAACCATGTATATCAATGCGCTGAAAATGATCGTTGCGCCGGTAGTCTTCTTTTCGATCGCGTCATGCATCGTCCAGTTTTCCAATCTAACGGAACTCGGAAGGGTCGGCGGAAAAATTATCATCCTTTACGTCATGACTACCATTATTGCGGTGATGGTGGGGCTCGGGATGTATTACCTGTTTAAGCCCGGAAGCATGATGCCTGCGGCGGGAGATGCGGCGGCTGTGGGTTCTGTGGCATCCCAGACCATGAATGTCTCCATAAAAGAAAAGATACGATTGTTGGCATCGTGCCGTCGAACCTCGTTCAGCCGTTTTTGGAATCCAATATGCTCCAACTGATTTTTCTTGCCGTAATAAGCGGCATTGCGGCAGGGCGGATCGGCAGGTATTCCGATATGGTAAAATCTTTATTTGAGACATTTAACGAACTGTTTTTGAAAATCACGATGTTTATCATAAAGTTTATGCCCATCGCCGTGTTTTGCTCGATATGTTCAATGATACTGAGCATGGGAGTGGAGACGATTCTCTCGGTGCTTTCCATGCTGGGGACGTTTTTAGTCGGACTGTTGTGCATGATAATGATATACTGCACGATCCTTGGCATTGCCGGAAGAGTGAATCCGCTCTATTTTTTGAGAAGTTACGCGCCTACGATGCTGCAGGTTTTTTCAATGGGGTCAAGCAACGCCGCTATCCCGGTGAATATGCAGGCGTGCGATAAAATGGGCGTCGCCAAAAAAATATATTGTCTTTCGCTTCCGCTCGGAGCGACGCTCAATATGGACGGAAGTTGTGTGTATATGGCGGTGTTTACGCTTGCCTTGGCGAAAACATACGGCGTGCAGATCACGGGCAGCGCAATAACGGCGATGATTATTTCCATCATCGTGTTGTCTATGGGTGCGCCGGGGATTCCGGGATCGGGTCTGATCTGCCTGAGCATGCTGCTGACGCAGGTGGGCGTTCCGGTAGAGGCGGTCGGGCTTGTGATGGGGATTGACGCATTTATCGGCATGTTCAGAACTATGAGCAACTGCACCGGAGACGTAGCGGTAAGCATCCTTGTAGCGCGGTTGGAGAAAATGCTGGATATGGATAAGTTCCGTTACGCGGAAAAAAGCGCATGAGACTTAAAGAACATACAAAAAACTCCGACGAAACCGCCGGAGTTTTATATTTGACTTAATGATTCCCGTCGAATCAACCTTGCGAAATAGCGCCTGTCGGGCAAACACCTGCGCAGGTGCCGCACTCGATGCAAGCAGCCTCGTCGATGTTGTACTGCGTATCGCCCTGAGAAACAGCGCTTACCGGGCACTCCGGCTCACATGTGCCGCAACTTACACAAGAATCGCTGATAACATAAGCCATAATACATACCTCCTAAGAAAAATCTTTTCATACAACTGATATCGTCATTTTAACCGATAACGAAAGTGAATACAAGTATTTATTTAAGGACAAAGGGATAAATTGTCATAGTTAGGAGTCAAAGGTCAAAAAGTTCGTAAAGCACGAAGCAGTCCGGGAAACACCTTTTGCCGGACTGCATAGGTATAGTTTATAAGTGCTCCTCTGTTGTAATTGCTTCCGTATAGGCGAGGATGCGCCGTGACGATTTCTGGCTTGCCGTCATCTTAGGTATTTTATCGGAGACGATCCGATACCAAGAAGCATCAAAATTTAATGCCTTCAGAACAGTATCTTTGTCAAGAGCATCAGGGGCTTTAACAGAAATGTGCAATCGCTTTTTTGGAATGTCCTCAATTATAGTAAACTGGCTCCCGCTTGGCTGCCATGTGAATTTATGTATATGATTCCTTTTTTCAAACCTTCGAGGTTGCCGCGTTTGTTCCATTCGAAATAATAGAGATCCGGCTCGTATCGAATCGTATCAAATTCGAAGACCAAATAATCCTTGTAGTTTTTTGACTTTACTAATACAACCGTCCTGACAAATTTATATATTTTCCTTACAGAAGATACCCTTTCGTTCCAGATATCAAGAACCATTTTTCCAAGTTCGTCGGGGTTCATATCAGAATAATTGTCAACGCCAAAACTATAGGAAACGGCGTTCCGCCCGCAAATAAGACGAATCTTATCCTGATGCTCTATGTCTGCTGTTCCGAATACGGTCTTAGCGCCCCAGCAGCAGTTATCCAAAATCACATCATCTAAGCCGACATTGGATGGCTTCCATTCCGCGCCGATACATTCCGCAAAAATCTGCTCCCACTCGCTTCCTTCCAAGGACATGTTCTGTTTGGTTGCAAGCAGGTATACAATGTTTTTTGCCAATATATCAACAAAACTGCTTGGAAATTTATTTAGGTCGAAAGGAGCGGTTGCTTTGTTCACCGTCCTTAATCTGGGTTCTGCCAAAATGTCCCCTCCCAAAAAAATTGTTGCAATTATCTGATGCTATTTTCGCTAAAAAGCCATCGGAATAAACCGTTCTATGACCATGGAAACCATGTCGACAGGAATGGCGTTCCCGGCCTGCTTACGTGTTTGACAATCAGATACGACGATTCGAAAATCATCCGGGAATCCCTGTAATCGCAACATTTCACGTGGAGTTAGCCGCCGTTCGCCGTTTACAAGCAGATAATTATAACTTGCACCTGCCCTTAAGGCGCAGCTATAGGGATATGATGAAATGTTCCCGGACTTATTCTCATGCCAAATGGAAGGGGAAACCGTTGGCGTATGCATTGCCTTCCGCTTAGCGACAATTTCCGGCGAAGCATAATGTTTTTTATCTACATGTTTTTCGAGAATGTCGGACAAAGTCTTTTTCTGTTTGATTTCAAAATCCCAATTCATTTTGAAAGGTTTTTTTGAACCGACAATGATGATTCGCTCTCTTTTCTGTGGCAGTCCAAAATCAAGCGCATTTAGCAAATGATACTCCACATGATAACCAAGATCGTTTCGCAAGGTATCAAGTATTGTCTGTAATGTTTTCCCATTGTCGTGGCTGATGAGATTTTTTACGTTTTCAAGGACAAATGCCTGTGGTTGTTTTTCTTTAAGGATTCTTGCAATATCAAAGAACAGCGTGCCGCGTGTTTTATCTTCGAATCCCTGCATTTTTCCGCAAATAGAAAAGGCCTGACAGGGAAATCCCCCAAACAAAACATCAAAATCAGGAATATCCGCAGTGCTTATCTTGGTAATGTCGCCATGAGGTTTTTCTCCAAAATTAGCCTCATAAGACTGCTGGGCGTATTTGTCTATATCGCTGCTGAAGACGCACTTGCCATTTATGCCGAGATGTTCAAAAGCCATTTTGCTGGCATACCGAAATCCGCCTATTCCGCAAAAAAGGTCAATATATTTAATTTTTTTCGGATATATCTGCGTATTCTCCGGTAAAACATCGAAAAAGACTTTATCAATGTCTACGGCTAAAACATTGGATATTGACAGAGCGACCGCAACAGAAGGCACGGCAAGTTGTCTTTCCACGTTTGACAAATATTTTCGACTTATTCCTGATTTGTTTGCCAAAAAATCCTGTGTTAAATTTCGTTCTTTTCGTAGTTCCTGCACCCGGTTCATTTAAGCGTTTTCTCCATTTTTGCGAACTAATATTCACATATTATTATATTCCGCCCAATCCGGTTTGTCTACTAAAAATCACGCAGCGCATTTTCCACAGCGATCGCCAACTGATCCGCGCAGGAAGTGCCTTTTTGCCCGCAGTCGTTTCCTTTGAGGATGGCGACGGCGTTCTTCGCGTCGGCGCCCTCTAACAGTTTTCCGATAGCGGCGGTATTGCCGGGGCATCCGCCGTAAAAAGTGACGTTGTAAAGTTTCCCGTCTTCAATGCCGAAGGTAATCTTTCTGGAACATACGCCGTGCGTATCATAAGAAAAGTTTTGCATATCTCACCAAATCAATAGCATTTTATCAATAATAGTTTCGTTTTCTATAACGCCAACATCGATTTTGGAACCGATATTCTCCAAAAAGTATAGCATAATTTGGATGGTTGTGTATATAGTTTCTTTCATTGATACGGGATTTGCGAATTCGACCGCTTTTGACCCTTGAGTCATATATTTGTTCTTGTAAAAAAGGCTTTCTCATGCTATTATCATGCGTATAAAAAATGTGTCTGCATGCAAGGAGTGATAAAAATGGCTAAAGTGGCAAAAGATACCATGATCGGGGAATTGTTGCAGATTGACGGCGACATCGCGCCGATTCTGTTCGGAATAGGAATGCATTGTCTCGGATGCCCGGCATCCCAGATGGAGACGGTCGAAGAGGCTGCGATGGTGCACGGGATCGATCCGGATGACTTGGTGGAAGAGATCAACAGTTTCCTGATGTCTAAATCCGCTTAACTTGTCTTCGCACACATCTGCTGTGTCATGACTTTTTTACATAGTTCCTCTATGTCTTCAAAGTCATTTCTTGCAGACTGTGCG
>CAJOQZ010000058.1 GCA_905236585.1 uncultured Lachnospiraceae bacterium | reverse complement strand
GTTCAACCCGAAGCGGCGCAAGCCCGCCGACATCCTGAAGGGAGTCAAGACCGATGATAAGAATTGAGCATTTGAAAAAGGAATATCCGAACGTCACGCCGCTTGAAGATGTGAGCACCGAAATCCATGACGGGGATGTTGTTGCTGTCATAGGACCGTCCGGCACCGGCAAGAGTACGCTGCTGCGATGCATTAATCAACTGGAGAAACCCACATCCGGCAGAATCTGGCTGGACGACATGGAGATCACGGACCCGAAGTGCGACATCAGCAAAGTCCGCCAGCGGATGGGCATGGTCTTTCAGAATTTCAACCTGTTCGGACACAAAACGGTGATCGAGAATATCATGTTTGCCCCGGTGAAACTTTTGGGAAAATCGAAGCAGGAAGCCTATGACACGGGGATGCGCCTCCTGCAGACCGTCGGTCTTTCGGAAAAAGCGTTCAGTTATCCCGACGAACTCTCCGGCGGGCAGAAGCAGCGAATCGCCATTGCACGGACGCTTGCGATGGAGCCGGAGGTGATCCTTTTGGACGAGCCAACCAGCGCACTGGACCCCACGATGGTGGGAGAGGTGCAGGCGGTTATCCGCGATCTGGCGAAGACCGGAAAGACCATGATGATCGTCACCCACGAGATGAATTTCGCGAGGACGATCAGCAACCGCGTGTTTTACATGGACGAGGGAGGACTGTATGAGGAAGGAACGCCGGAGGAGATCTTCGACCACCCGAAGAGGGAGAACACCCGTCGCTTTGTGAAGGGGCTTAAAGTGCTGGAACTTAACATTGCAAGCCGCGGCTATGACTTCCTCGGCATGGAGGGAGAGATCGCGGCGTGGTGCAACAGGAATCAGGTCGCACCGAAACTTAAAAACCGCACCCAGTTAGTCTTTGAGGAAACCACACAGATGCTCATGCCTAAGTTAAAGGAGCCGCGCCTTCGGGCGGTACTGGAATATTCACAGCAGACGGAAAACGCGGAGTGGACGATCAGTTTTAACGGACCGCGCATAGACCCCGCGGGCATGGGGGACGATCTGGCTTGGTCCGTGCTAAGGGGCATGACGGAGCAGATGCGCTGCGAATGGGACGAGGGCGCCGACCTGCAGAATCGGCTGGTTCTTAAAGTCCGGGGATTTTGAAGAGGGGACATAAGCAACAGACGCACGGAACAATCCGCAAATCATCTTTTTCCCCTCAAATCATACTATTGGCAGAATGATTATTTACAGGAAAAAGAATTGAAACGAAAAACAGCAAAAGAGATCCTCGCCGCTTCTTTTCAGGAACTTGCGGCGAAGAAAAATTTTGATAAGATCACAGTGCAGGAAATAGTGGATAATTGCGGGTATTCTCCGGCAACCTTCTATCGGCAGTTTAAGGATAAATATGATCTTATTGCATGGGAGCACACCAGAGCGGTTGCCGAAATCGTGGATCAGACCAGTTCGGATGATTACCAGTGGAAGCAAACGCTTTATGACGGAGCACGTTTGTATAATGAGAACAAGGACTATCTGATCAATCTTCTACGAAACACCTCGGGTCACGATTCATTTATGAGATACATGACGCAGATCAACTGCGCTGCTCTGGAAAAGTATATTCGCTCCGTCAATGGCAATCAGAATCTAACCCATGCGGAGATGATGTATGTAAAAATATACTGTCATGGCATCGTGGGTCTTGCTTGCGGGTGGATTTTGGGAGAGATCGACGCAACGCTGGAAGAAATTGCGGAAGTCTATGAGCGATCGATCCCGGAGCCTATAAAAAATTATCTTTTGTGAGTGAGAGATTAAGGATTGAGGCGTTGATAGGAAAATCATAATGAGGATGCAGGAGACGGGGGCAATATTTGCTCCCATAGAGGGCAAAGACATACATAGATAAAGGTTACAATGGGAGCCAAGTACTGTCCAACGAACGAAGTGAGTTGATGACAGCACTGGCATCCGACAGAGTAAGTCAGATAATAACTTGCGCATAGAAAGGAGAAAAGATGAATACTATAAGTACAATGTTAAAAAATACTGCAGCGGCATACAACCGGACGAGCCTGATCATCCGTATTCTGATCGGGCTTGTGATCGGGGCGGTGCTTGCCATTCTTGTTCCCAAGGCGACGGCAATCGCAATCCTGGGACGAATGTTTGTCGGTGCACTGAAGGCGATCGCGCCTCTTTTGGTATTTGTGCTTGTCATTTCTTCCTTGGCAAGGGGGGAAATGGGCTTTGACAGTCGGTTCGGGTTTGTTATTTTCGAATATATGATCTCAACGCTTTTGGCAGCCTTTGTGGCGGTGATTTATTGCTTCCTTTTTCCGATCACCGTTACCTTAAACGGTGAGGCGGCAGAAGCGGAGACTATTCCCAGCGGCATCGGGGAAGTTTTTTCCAATGTGCTGATGGGCATGATCTCGAATCCCGTCGGAGCCATTGCCGACGCGAATTTTATTGCGGTGCTTTTCTGGGCGGTGATATTCGGCGTGATCATGAAACGCGTCGCATCGGACGGAACGAAACAGGCGTTTGCGGATATGTCAGATATCGCGTCCGAAGCGGTGCGCGGGATCATCAATTTCGCACCCTTCGGAATCATGGGGTTGGTATTTGACAGTGTATCCATGAGCGGGCTTTCCATTTTTACGGAATACGGCAAACTGATCCTTCTGCTTGTCGCGACGATGGCGACCGCATCGCTTGTGATCAATCCGATCATCGTATTTGCGATTCTGCGTGTCAATCCTTATCCGCTGGTGCTGCGGTGCATCAAGGAGAGCGGTCTGACAGCGTTTTTCACCCGTTCATCGGCAGCAAACATTCCGGTAAATATGCGGCTTTGCGAGCGGCTTGGACTGGATAAGGATATGTATTCGGTTTCGATCCCGCTCGGCTCCACGATCAATATGGATGGCGCAGCGGCGGTTATTACGGTTATGACATTGACGACGGTTCGCACGATGGGGATCTCCGTGGATCTGCCTTCCGCGATCATCCTTTCTGTAATCGCGACGCTTGGTGCCTGCGGAACATCCGGCGTTGCCGGCGGATCATTGCTTCTGATTCCGATGGCATGCTCGCTGTTCGGAATCCCGACCGATATTTCCATGCAGATGGTCGGGATCGGCTTTATCATCAGCGTAATCCAGGATTCGGTGGAAACGGCGCTGAATTCCTCCGGTGATGTGGTGTTTACCGCGACGGCGGAGTATCGTTACTGGCAGAAACAGGGTAAGAGCCTGCCTGTCTTTTTGGGCGGCACGACGGAGGTAGATGTGTGACGGTTTTTGATATTATCGGACCGGTGATGATCGGTCCTTCCAGTTCCCATACGGCAGGCGCAGCGCGGATCGGCCAGGTGGCGAGAAAGCTGTTGGGGGAAGAAATAGCAAAAGCAGACATCCGGTTTCACGGTTCGTTTGCGACAACCGGGAAAGGACATGGCACGGACCGCGCGATCGTAGCAGGTCTGCTTGGGATGTCAGTGGATGATCTGCGGCTGCCGGACAGCCTGGGTGCTGCGAAGAAAGCGGGGAT
>CAJOQZ010000057.1 GCA_905236585.1 uncultured Lachnospiraceae bacterium | reverse complement strand
GCAATCCGTTCGCACGGAGACATCCGGCTGTCAATCAATCCGCAGACGTTTCACCGAAAGACGCTGGAAGCAATCGGACGGCGTCATACGACGGAGGACGTGGTGCGCTGTTATAGGGATGCGCGGGAACTTGGGTTTTCAAACATCAATATGGATCTGATCGTCGGACTGCCGGGGGAGACGGCGGCGGATGTGGAAATGACGATGCGGCAGGTGGAGGCGCTAAATCCGGATAACCTGACAGTGCATTCGCTGGCGATCAAACGGTCGAGCAGACTGCACGAGATGATTGCGGAGAATGCGGTGCGCTACGAAAACGATCTTGCCGCAAACGGTGATGCGATTATGAGGATCGTCCATGAGGGGGCGAAGGAAATGGGAATGGCGCCCTATTACCTCTACCGGCAGAAAAACATCGGCGGGAATCTCGAAAACGTCGGATTTGCAAGACCGCATAAAGAGGGGCTGTATAATGTGCTGATAATAGAAGAGGCGCAGGATATAGCGGCGCTCGGCGCCGGGGCGGCGTGCAAGCGGCTGGTGCGGGATGAGAGCGGGATTCCGCTGCCGAAGGCGAAAATAAAACGGTGCGAAAACGTAAAAAATGTCGAGCAGTATATCGCGCGCATAGACGAGATGATCGAAAGGAAGCGGCGGCTCTTTGGGCTGTGACGGGAAGGGGGACAGAGAATGAACGAAACAGGAATTATTGCATTGGAATCCATTAGCAGGATCGGCGACAGAGTAAATCAGATTTTATCGGAGTGGCGAGGCGGCGGAGATTATCTGATACCGGCGTCCTGCCCGCGTTTCGGAAGCGGCGAGGCAAAGGGCGTGATCGAGCAGTCGGTCAGGGACAAGGACATTTATATCATGGTGGACGTGTGCAACAGTTCGTTGACCTATACGATGGACGGCTCATCCAACCGGATGTCCCCGGATGACCATTATCAGGATATGAAGCGCATCATCGCGGCTTGCAACGGAACCGCAAAGCGCATTACGGTCATCATGCCGTTTCTTTATGAGGGAAGACAGCACCGGAAGACGCAGCGGGAGTCCCTCGACTGCGCGGTTATGCTGCGGGAACTGGAAAGCATGGGGGTACACAGCGTCGTTACCTTTGACGCGCACGATCCGCGCATGCAGAACGTCCTGCCTCTTAAGGGGCTTGAGAATATTTCACCGGCGCTGCAGTTTACGCAGGCTCTTTTGACAGAGTATGAAGATATTCAGATTGACGGAGAGCATCTGATGTTTGTTGCGCCGGATGAGGGCGCAACCGGACGGGTGGTGTTCCTTGCTTCGCTTTTCGGCGTGAATATCGGGATGTTTTATAAGCGGCGCGATTATACACGGATCGTAGACGGAACGAATCCGATCATAGCACACGACTTCTGCGGCGGTTCCGTAAAAGGAAAGGACTGCATCGTGATTGATGATATGATCGCGTCCGGGGGAAGCATGCTGGATGTGGCAAAACAGTTAAAAGAGAAGGGAGCAAGAAGGGTCTTTGTCTTTTCGACTTTCGGACTGTTTACGGCGGGGTTTGAAAAGTTTGACCGCGCATATGGAGACGGCATGTTTGACCGCATTTTTACCACGGATCTTGTCTATCAGAAACCGGAACTTTTGCAAAAGGAATGGTATTTTTCCGTCGGCATGAGCCGCTATATCGCCGCGCTGATCGACACGTTGAGCAACGGCGGCTCGCTGCAGGAACTGACGAAACCGGCGAGGCGGATTGAGGAAACCATCCGAAATTATCATGCAAAACCGTGAACAAAAATGATTTTCGGCTGTGACCTTCCGACAGCGATCAATGATTTTTCGCCGATTATTGCTTCCATGACAGATGATGCGCAGAAAGATATGAAGTAAATGATACAACATAACGAAAGAGATAAAAGGAACAAAAAAAATCTCCCGCAGGCTTATACGAAAACCTGTGGGAGATGATTTTTTACGCCGATACTATACTTCAAACCAGCGGGCCAAAAGACTTTTTTCTCAAAGAGCATTGCCCTCGTCCGTGAGAGAAAAATCTTTGGTGAGCGGCGAAATAATGCAGAAGATTCAATCATTCCCCGCCATTCGGCCCGATATACTCCGACTTGCCAAACGCCAGAATCAACTTGAAGACCGGATCAAGGAAAATCAATCCGAGCGTAAAACCGATGCCATGCCCGAAAGATTTTGCCAGTTTGTTGTCCGCGATCACGCTGATTACAATAAGAGCGATTGCGACGATGACGGTCAGTACCGTAACAAGCCCGTTTTTACTATCGAGCGATGACAATACGCCGGATAAAGCGACCAAAACGAACTCTACCCAGAACATCGTCGACGACCAGGTTATCCGGTACTGCACGAATGCGTTGTAGAACGGAATAAGGGATTTCCATCCCGCTTCGCCCGCCTTGGTAAAGATCTTCCACATTGCGATCACTTGTAAAACATACCAGACCGCTCCGGCTACCATAAGGACGGCGCTCATTCCGAGCAGGATCGCGACTACGCTTGCCGATTCCGGCTGGCTTAAAAGTTCCTCAAGTTCCGCTTCACTGATATCATATGACGCGTCTGTTAAAAATGTTGCTAACACTTGCTTCACCTCCTTAAATATAAGCATACCTCTACCTTATACCATACCTGTCCGAAAAACGAAATGTGCATATCCTACAAATTTTGCCTCGATTTGCTTCAAATAATTGTGTTTCTATTGAACCGAACGCACGGTCAAGTTATAATAGGAGATCAGGAGATTTTTTTATGGGAGACGAAGCAAAGTTAAGAAAACAACAGGACACCCTTGCGACCGGAGGATTCGGGGTGATGCTCCTTTCGCTATGGACGATCCTCAAGTTCACCGTTTTGATGACGGTGAGCGCGAACGAAATGATCACGGTAGAAGAAGCGGAAGGCTTACCGGAATGGGCTGTCTTTTTGGTGGTTTTTGTCGTGATCTTTGTGATCATACTGGCGGTTGTGGTCTTTCATCTGTATATTGGAATAAAAGCAGTTTCGGAGAGCCGCGGACAAAGCGGGGGAATTGCATATGTAGTGATCTGTGCGGGGATGGTGCTTTTCAATGTGATAGGGATCTGTATGTATTTTTCCGGAAATGATACTGTAACGGATGCAGATCAGGATACCAAGGCGAGTTCATTTTTACTGGATATTACGGCGCTGCTCATTTACAGCCAGTTGTTTTGGTCGGCTGTTCAGGTAAAAATCCTAAAAAAACGGATCGCACAAAAGGGAAATGAGTAATGCAGGAAGATTTTCATTATTACGCGACATACGCCGCGGCAAAGATCGCGGGATATTCCCATGCGGAAAGCCTCGATCTGGCGTACAGCGCCCAGTTTGTGGACTGGTGTACGAAGACGCTGCTTACCAAAATAAAGGCGCCGGCGGCGGCGGCGACGACCCAGCTGCAGTTGGAGATGATGGATATGCGGCTGGATGCCATTGGGCTGCAGGACGTCACGCGGATATGGGCGTCATTTCATTTTTTGCCGTATGACTTAAAGGCGGATGTCCGCAAATCTCCCAAAAAATATAAGGACCGCTATCGTCTGATCTGCAATGCGAACGGCGACTTGGTAGTAGATACGGTAAATCTTGCCAGGGATAAATCCATTCAGGCGGCGGGCGTGGCGATGCATGTACTGGCAGATACATGGGCGCACCGCTATTTTGCGGGCACGCCGTCTTTTGTCATCAACAATACCACCTACCATTTTTATGAAATCCTGCCGGACGGCTCGGAACGAAAAGTGCGTTTTCGACCGAATCCCGGCGCACCGGATAATTTGGAAAAAGGCTTATATACCGGAACGCTCTATCAGCCGAACGAAACGGCGATTATGAACTTAGGACACGGACGCGCGGGGCATCTGCCGGATTACAGTTTTATGCGCTACCGCTACCTCCCGGCGTGGGGGAATTATGAGGAGATCGTAAAAGACAACCCGAATGATTTCTGGCACGCGTTTTCTCAGATGGTCTACGCGATGAAGTACCTGCGCGGCGAGGAGGATTCTTTCGAAAAGGATCGTTACGCATGGGAGACGGTCGCGCCGTGGGAGGACGAGATCAAAGCGATTTTAGAAAAGCGGCAGTTGGACGCGAGCGAGGACTGGAAAGCCTTCGGGGAAAAACTTTCGGGCGAGGCGATCGAGGATTTTGATCTTGAAAAATACCAGAAGGAATACGTTGACGCGGCACGAGAGGAAAAAGACGAAACGTTTTTAGGAAAATTCATTCTCGCGGCATTAGCGCAGAAAAGCATGGTGACGAACAAGATTTTCACATCGGGGAATCTCCTTGCGGGATTTTCCGTTGACTACGCAACTGCCGGATTCAAAGGAATGAAGGATTATCGGAAACTTGTGGACGACGTGCAAAAAAGGAGCGGCTTATGACAATCGGACAACGGGTTACCGCCGTCCTTGGGGGAATACTTATGATCATGTGCAGCATAATCATGCTGTTTTTCCCGGAGGGCAGTTATGGACTCATTATAGAGGGGTACGGGTTGGCACTGATATTCGGTGGAATACGGCTTTTGATCTATTATTTTCGGCTGGCGCGTTACATGGTGGGCGGCAATATGATGTTGTACCTCGGCATCATCGAATTGGATTTCGGAATGTTTACGCGGTCGCTTACAGAAGTGCCGGTCTATTATCTGCTGCTGTATTTATGCGGCGTACATGCGTTTGAGGGTTTGGTG
>CAJOQZ010000056.1 GCA_905236585.1 uncultured Lachnospiraceae bacterium | reverse complement strand
ATCAGAACGATATTGACCCTGTCTTTCAAAGGTGCCATATTCGGAAAGCTTTCCAGCGTCGTACTCCCCATGATGCAGGTCTTTCCCTTGGTCATCCTGCGGAAATACTGCATGTCCGCTGGAATATGGATCATCAGTCCGCCTTTGCGCCCGATTGCCCAGTTCTGGCTGACGTTTACGATTTCAATCATGATCTGCTCCTGTTTGAACTGATTGCCAACCTGTCAGATTGCAATCGGGATGTTTTTGATTTGCTCGCCGAACTGATAATTCTCCAGCTGAACATCTTCCGGTTTGAAATCATAGAAATTCTTAACTTCCGGGTTCAGAATGAACTTCGGCGCCGGGAAGGGTTCACGCTTGATCAATTCTTCAATCAGCGGAATATGGCGGTCATAGATATGAGCGTCTGCGATGACATGCACGAATTATCCAGGCTCCATATCCGAAACCTGAGCCATCATGTGCACTAATGCCGCATACTGAACGACATTCCAGTTATTGGCGGCAAGAACGTCATTGGATCTCTGATTCAGGATCGCATTCAAAACGAGTTTTCCTGTCTCCTTGTTCTTTGTGCAGTTGAACGTCATGCTGTATGCGCAGGGATACAGATTCATTTCATGCAGATCCGCAAACGTATAGATGTTTGTCATGATACGTCTGCTGTAAGGATTGTTCTTCAAATCGAACAGTACGCGATCGACCATGTCAAACATACCCTCTTTGTACTGATGTTTCACTGACATCTGATATCCGTACGCTTTTCCGATCGAACCGTCTTCATTTGCCCATTCATCCCAGATATGAGAATGCAGATCATGAATATTGTTCGACTTTTTCTGCCAGATCCACAGCATCTCATTTGTCGCGCTTTTGACCGCCGTGCGGCGCAGCGTGATCGCCGGAAATTCTTTTTTCAGATCGTAACGGTTCACCACGCCGAATTTCTTGATCGTGTATGCGTAGGTTCCGTCTTCCCATTTCGGGCGCACCTTCTCCCCCTCGGTGGAGGTTCCGTTGTCTAGGATGTCGCGGCACATGGCGACGAATACTTTATCGGCGTAGCTCATGGTTTTCTCACCCTCTTTTGCCTGTCTGCGGTTCCTTATCCTTAATCATAAACAAATAGATTATATCTCTAAAACTCTTGTTTTTCAACTTATTATCCGGTTGAGCACGAAAATCAATTTTCATCCAATCTTGCCTTGGGAACAAACAAATCTTAAGTGTTCGACGGCAGGAATGCCTTAACCTCACACTTAAGAAGCGTTTGTTCTCAATATAAAAGTTGATTTCCGTGCCGGTTACGAAATAATCATTGACATTTCAGACAGATAAGAATAAAATAAATATCGTGTTTTGATTCGTGTGCATCACGCGTAGGACATGGGGCATTAGCGCAGTTGGGAGCGCGCCACATTCGCATTGTGGAGGTCAGGGGTTCGAATCCCCTATGCTCCATTGCTTCAGATATCTCGAAAGCCTTATCAAAAGCGGCATTCGGGATTTTTCTTTTGGTAAAATATCAATTTTTGGTTACCATTTGGTTACCGGATTCCAAGACAGTTAAATGAAAAACCTTAACACGACATCACGTTGAAAAACCGCAGTTTTAGAGATATAATCTATTTGTCTATGATGACACATTAGGTATAGGAAAGTAGGTGAGATATCATCATGTCATATGCGACATTAGAAAAGAAAATCAAGTCTCTACCGGAAGATTATTTAGAAGAAATATCAAATTATATAGAATTTATTATTTTTCGGCACAAACAAACCAGTCAACCGAAAACAAGTAATCTGTCAAAATTTTTCGGCTCTATGAAGATAAAAAGGGACGGATTGAAGATTCAAAAGGAATTGCGTGATGAATGGGATTAGATACCTTGCCGATACAAATGCCATAATATACTTGCTTAATGGAAACGACTGCATGAAACCCTTTTTATCTGAGCAATTATACGTTTCCATTATTACAGAATTGGAATTACTTTCCTTTTCTGATATTACAGAACAAGAAGAAATCAATATTCGTAGTTTTTTAGCAGAATGTTGTATCTTATCTTTGGATGATTCTATAAGCGAGAGAACAATATCCGTTCGAAAAAAATACAAAATGAAATTGCCGGATGCGATTATTGCATCAACGGCAATCGAAAATGGATTAAAACTTATTACCGCGGATAAAGGTTTTGAAAAAATAAAAGAACTGGAAATTGCAATCTTAGACCCTGCCATGTAATCAATCATATTACGAAAATTTCCCATCCGAGTTGAAACACGGTAAAAGCAAATGACCGCCATGCTCTGGTAAAGTTCGGCGGTCATTTGACTAACATCTTTTAACGGGCAACCGTCATCGGGTAGCACCTTTTTCTCTATTGTATCATGTTTTCGGATTTTGTCAAATACTGCTGCCTTTTGCTCACGGAAACCAGTTTTCACCCAATCTTGTCTTGGAAACAAACAAATCCCCGTGTTCGACGGCATGAATGCCTTAACCTCACACGGAGATTGTTTGTTCTCAACACAAAAGTTGATTTCCGTGCTTTTGCGGTTCAAGTGATTAGACTGTATGCAGTTTTTTTAACAAAATATCAATACCTCTTCTCCTGCTCCGCCACCTCGCCGTATATCGTCCGGTAACTTTGATACCGCGACGCGGCAATCGCGCCCTCTTCGACGCGCCGCTTGACTTCGCAGTCCGGCTCATCCATATGCGCACATCCACGAAAACGGCACTTATCCGCCGCATCCGCCATCTCCGGGAAATACTCCGCCAAAGACGCCGCCTTCATATCCGGCGGCGCAATCGTCCCGAAGCCCGGCGTATCAATGATATAGCCGTTGTCTCCGACCGGCACCAGTTGGATATGCCGCGTCGTCTGCCTGCCGCGGCCGATCCGCTTGGACACTTCCCCGGTTTCCATCACGACGTCTTTTTGCAGACAGTTGATCAGGGAGGACTTCCCCGCGCCCGAAGGACCCGCCACGGTCGTCAGTCTGCCTTTAAGCATCTTTCTTACCGCGTCCACGCCTTCGCCCGTCTTCGCGCTCGTAATCAGCACTTGATAGCCGCATTCCTCATAAATCCGCCGAAGATCCGCCTCAAGCGCCTCATCCGTAATATCGCTTTTGTTAAAAATGAGAATCGCGGGAAGTCCTTCCCACGCAAGAGAAATCAAAATCCGGTCCAACAGCAGCCGGTTCGGGTCCGGGTCTTTTAACGCGAAGATTACAAGCGCCTGATGGACGTTTGCCACGGTCGGGCGATGCAGAACCGACGTCCGCGGATAGACCTTTTCCACGTTGCCCTCCACGTCCTTGGTATGCGTCAGTCCGATATCCACGATATCGCCGACCAGCGGAGCGCCGCCCTTTTTACGGAACGCGCCCTTCGCCCGGCACTGATAGACGCACTCCCCGGGCACATCTACGTAATAGAAGCCCGCAACCGCCCTTACGATCCGTCCCGTCAGCATCCTACTGCCTGTTGAACGTAACCGCCTGGGAGCCGGTCGAATTGCCGCCCGCAGAAGTATTGTCGTAATAGAGCGTACCGGACGGCGACGTCAAATTCTTCATGGAGATCGTCGTCGGCGCCGAAATATTCCAACTTTCGAGCGTCGTCCCATCCGCGTCTTTTAACGTATAGACCGTTTCCAAATTTTCCTGCGGCTGGACGGTCACCGAGAAATTATAATACACCGTCTCCGCGCCGCCGCTGACCGTCAACTTTATCGTCGAACCCATAGGCAGGTTGGAGCCGCCGCCTACGCTCTGTGTAATGACGTAGCCCGCGCCGACCGTCGAAGAATACGCCGTTTCCGCTTTGACAAAAAATCCCGCGTCTTCGAGTTCCGCGATCGCCGCATCCATCTCTTTGCCGATGACATTCGGCACGGTCGCCGCTTCCTCGCCCTGGCTAATCGTAATCGTAATCGTATCGCCCTCTTTTCCGAGGGAGCCGCCGCTCGGCGACTGGGAAATGACCTGTCCCTGCTCGACCGCGTTCGAATAATTGTATTCCTTGACGCACTTGAATCCCGCATCCGTAATCAGCGCTTCCGCCGTGCTTTCGATCTTGCCTTTCACATCCGGGATCTCCACCTCGCCCTTGCCGGAAGAAATCGTCACCTTGATCGTCGTATTCCGCGCAACCGAATCATTTGCCGCCGGCGTCTGCCGGATAATCAGCCCCGACGCGTAATCGTTGGAACTCTCGGTCGATACCGCCTTGTAGCCGAGTCCTAACCCGGAAAGCGCGGATTTCGCCTCGTCCGCCGTCATGCCGACCACGCTCGGCACCGCTACCTGATCGGAAAGCGCCGCCGTACTGCTTGTCCCATCGTCATCCGTCACAATCGTCTGCGCCGCCGTATCTCCCCCCGTCGTCGACGGCGTAAAAAAGTGGAGATCGAACACCACCGTACTGATCAGATAAATGAAAATCCCGATGATAACCATCGCCGCCGCAACGCCCATGATCGTGATCGCCTTGTCGAGTCTTGCGTTGATCGGTCCTTCGTCTTCGTCGTCGTCATCATCCTCGTCGTCATAATAATCATAGGAAATCGACCGCTCCTGTTCCGCCTCGGGGACGCTTTTTTGAATCTCCGTCAGTTCCTCTTCGGTGATGACCTTCGTTTTCTCACTCTCTTCCGCGTCGGGAATTATGACAAAATCCTCATCCGGGTTGACGAGCGCTTTTTTCAGATCGATCAGCAGTTCGTCAATCGACGGGTACCGGCGGTCCTGACTTTTCATGGTGCATTTTAAGATGATT
>CAJOQZ010000055.1 GCA_905236585.1 uncultured Lachnospiraceae bacterium | reverse complement strand
GGTTTTGCAGCCAAGCGCTTCCAGAAGCTCATTCGCAGCCGCAATCGCTTCTTCCGTGGAGCTTGTGAAAACAGGCGTGCCGCTCTGGGCGATGACGCGGCGGAAGTACCCCCTTGCCTCAGGGATGAGCGGAAGCAGCGTGACACTGCCGCCGCCTGCGGATTCCCCGAAGATCGTCACATTATCCGGGTCTCCGCCGAAAGCGGCGATGTTTTCATGCACCCACTTAAGCGCCATCATCTGGTCGAGGATTCCGAGGTTCTGGGCATCCGGGTAATCCGCGCCATCCGGCAGATGCTTAAGATGGGTAAAGCCCAGCCCTCCCAGACGGTAAGCGATGGAAACCAGAATAACGTCCCCATTATCTTTCACGAAATTAGTTCCATCGTATAAGGGATTGATCGTGCTGCCCTGCGTAAACCCGCCTCCGTGTATCCAGACCATGACCGGTTTTTTATCCGTGGGATCTGCCGCATTCTTCCAGATATTCAGATACAGGCAATCCTCTCCGACCACGGCAAGAGCACCAGCGTCGTCGGAGGATTCCGGCTGAAGGCTTCCCTTGGCAAAATGGTACGCCTCATATATTCCCTCGTCTTTTCCGTAGGGAACGGGCTTTTTGAATCTGTTTTTGCCGACAGGCTGTTCCGTATGCTATACGCTATACGCTAACCGTATTATTCCGTTTTTACCCATTCCATTCAAGGGAGTTTTCCAGAATGGAAAATTTAATTTTCATGTATGCTGGATTTTGGTGTGATCCCGTTAAAAGTAAAAGCGGGGAGGAAGTCAGGGAAATCATTGTTGCGGAAGACAACGGCCGCGGCTTTGATCCTTCGGACGAAAGCATACCGCATACCACATTAGAAAACAGCAGTCAAAGGCTCAATATGATATAGCGAACATATTTTTTGTCGTCTAATTCTTCAAACACGATATCGGAACTACAAACACTCCATCTTCACGCCTGTAAGCAAAGGGTGCCACTCCGCATAAAACCATTAAAAATGCAGGTGATTTCATCTTACCGGTATCGATTTTATCTGCGAGTTTTTTGAGATTTGCTGCACCCTCATCTATAAGCTCATCTCCTCCAAGTTTCACTTCAATCAATCCATAGCTTCCATTCCTCAAGTGAATAACAGCATCGCATTCCAGTCCTGTCTTATCCCTGTAATGATAAATACTGCCATCTAGCGCGTCTGCATATACTCTTAAATCCCGGACACACAGATTTTCAAATATTAATCCCATATAATTCAGATCATTAATCAGATCTTTCGGCCCAATCCCCAACGAAGCTGCTGCAATGGACGGATCAACAAAGTATCTAGTGTCAGTAGTTCTGATTGCCGTCTGCGATCGCAGATTCGGATTCCATGCCGGAGAGTCCTCGATAACGAATATTCTCGTCAGGGCACCTAAATAAGAATACAGCGTTTCTTTATCGAACGTCTCGATATCATTGCTGATAACATCGTTACGGATAGTTTCAAGTGACGCCTGAGTGGCAATGTTTCTGGCATAAGATTTCATCAGACGTTTTGTTCTTTCGGGATTTCTTTTTATATCATCCACTCTGGAAATATCGTCATTTACAACAGCGTCAAAATAATCGAACGCCTGCCTTAAAGCAACCCTCTCTTTTTGGTTAAGCGCTGATGGCCATCCTCCTCGGCATATCAAAAATGCAATATCTTCGATAGTATGATCATCGGTAGCAGATATGTCTTTTCCATTAAACATATCCATCAAAGATACCTGTCCGCTTGAATCTTTGGATTCAAATAGTGACATCGGGCGCATCCTCATACGAACGATTCTTCCTGTTCCTGTATGCATGCTCTCATCCAGCTTTGCCGGTACCGACGAACCTGTAAGGATGAACTGACCAAATTCTGCCCGGCTATCAACCTCATACCGTACCGCATTCCAGATATTAGGCGCAATCTGCCATTCATCTATCAGATGAGGAACCTCCCCCTCAAGAAGGTTTGAAGGCTTTATTCGTGCCATCTGCCTGTATTGTTCTGTCAAATCCGGGCGATCCATCTCAATAACACTTTTAGCTATGTGCTTTGCTGACGTCGTCTTTCCGCACCACTTTGCGCCTTCTATAAGCACCGCTCCTTTAGATTCCAGATGTTCTGTTAATACCATGTCCGATACTCTTTGATAGTATTCTTTCATAAATAAAATCCCTTTCTTCCGATGCGACAAACCGAGTATTCGGTCAATATATATCCGAGTATTTGGCTTACATTAATTCGAGTGTTCGGCTAAATTATACCCGAGTATATGGATTTTCGTCAACACTAAAAATGTAGCAGTCAAGAAAAGTAGACACGAAAAATGTTTTTTTGTTGTTTTATTTTTCAAAAGTGGACATGAGCCACTTTTTTAAGCATCTTATTTTTTCAAAAGTAGACACAG
>CAJOQZ010000054.1 GCA_905236585.1 uncultured Lachnospiraceae bacterium | reverse complement strand
GCCTGTTGCGACATTTGTTCATGCAGCGGCGACCTTTAACATCGTCGAAGCGCTTTCCAATCTCTTCGGTGGACAAAACGGCACGAAAGAAATGTATCGTGCTGTGGAGGATGCGGCGCTTTTGTCCGTCGCGGATCTTGGTCTGCCGTATCTGGCGCAGCCGGGGATGCCGGTGCGCTTTGTGACGGAGGAAGGTGCTTTTGCCGTAGTAAAAACAGGTGCGGATGCGGACAGCGATCTGCGCGGTGGGTTTTTTGTAACGGACATTACCGGATCGGTCGGCGAAGACGTCCGGGTTGATCTGTCCGGGATTGCGTCGCTTGCGGATTTGCAGACGGACGGCGGCGTCATGCTTTTTGTTCAGGCGGACGGAAGCCTCCTTTACCGGGCGGATGATTTTGCCGGGCATGCGGAATCGTCGGTCAAAACGGAGTTTGTGGTAGATGATGCGGCATCGGAAGAGAAGAAGTCGGAAACGAAAGAATCGGTGACCGAGGAAAAAGACAAGGATAAGGAACAAAATAAGACGGAAAAAGACGCGTCCGGCAAAGAAGCAGAAAAAACATCAGCCGATGAGGATACGAAGCCGGAAGAATCCGCCGGACAGGCGGCGACAACGGTTAAAGAGGAAGCGGAAGAGACGGATAATTCTGCCGAAGGGCAGATGGCGCAGCAGGACGGCATTGCCGATGAAGCGAAGTCCGTAGACGGCAGTCAGAGAGAATCCGCGGACAGCGCTCCGGCGGCAGATGCGGCAGCAGGGGAAGAATCGGTAGTAAATGAGGACGGCGCGGCAATGACGGAAGAAGCGGCTTCGCAGGAAGAGACATCGGAAGAGCCTTCCGCAGCGGAGGATAACGCGGCAGACAAAGAACAGTAACAAAGAGTGGTTCTCCCCGCCTTTTCGCAAGCACTATCATAAATTTTGCATAAAATTTCAAATTAAGGGTAGGATATTTTTGTGAAAACTGTTATAATAGTTTCGTGTTTCAAAGGAGAGAGCGATTTTTTAACCTTTGGAGAGAAAATTATACAACAGAAAGGATGAAAGCAAAATGAAAGAGTTTAAGTACACAATTACAGATCCCGAAGGCATCCACGCAAGACCGGCCGGTTTATTCGTTAAGGCTGCGGCAGCGGTTCCCTGCAAGGTTACGATTGAAAAAGAGGGCAAGGAAGTTGACGCGAAGAGAATTTTAGGCGTTATGAGCCTTGGCGTTAAGCAGGGCGAAGAGATTACGCTGAAGACGGACGGCGACGGCGAAGATGATGCTATGGAGACGTTGAAGAAATTCCTTCAGGAGAACCTGTAAGTCGTAGACGTGTTTTAAGAAGGAGAAGGGCTATGGAATTACAGGGGAAGAGCGTTTCGCAGGGCGTTGCGATCGGCAGACTTTCCGTCTACGCGAAGAAGGACAATGTCGTAAAGCGTGAGCGGATAGAAGATACGGAAGCCGAGATCAAGCGTTTTGCAGAGGCGCGGACGAAGGCGATCGAACAGTTAAAGGGGCTGTACGAAAAAGCCTTGAAGGAAGTCGGCGAAGAGGGCGCCATGTTATTCGAGTCGCACCAGTTGATGGTGGAGGATCTTGACTTCATCGAGGGTGCGGAGAATATCATCAATCAGGAAAAAGTCAACGCGGAATACGCGGTGGCGCGTACCGGCGACACGTTAGCGGAGATTTTCGCCAACATGGAAGGCAACGAATACATGCAGGCGCGTGCGGCGGACATCAAGGATGTCAGCAACCGGATCGTTTCCGTTTTACAGGGCAATGACGATTCGGGACTGAACGCGACGGAGCCGATGATCCTTTTGGCGGACGATCTGGCGCCGTCCGAGACGGTGCAGTTAGACAAGTCCTTGGTATTGTCCTTTGTTACACGCGGCGGCTCATCCAATTCCCATACGGCGATTTTGGCACGGACGATGAATATTCCGTCGCTGATTACGGTGGACTTTCCGGACGATGTGGACGGCAAAATGGGCATCGTCGACGGCTTCGAGGGCAAGTTGATCGTAGACCCGGACGAGGCACTGATCGAAAGTTACAAGAAGCGTCAGGAAAAAGAAGCCGAAAAGCGGCGTATGCTGCAGGAGTTGAAGGGCAAGGAGACCGTCACGAAAGACGGCAAGAGCATCCATCTTTACGCGAATATCGGCGGCGTAAAGGACGTTGCGGATGTGCTGGAGAATGACGCGGAAGGCGTCGGCTTGTTCCGAAGCGAATTTGTATATTTGGAGTCGGATGATTTTCCAAGCGAAGAGCAGCAGTTCAAGGCGTACCGTACGGTTGCGGAGGGACTTGCGGGGAAGAAAGTCATCATCCGTACGCTGGATATCGGTGCTGACAAGCAGGTGGATTATCTGAACCTCGGCAACGAGGAGAATCCGGCGCTCGGCTACCGTGCGATCCGTATCTGCTTAGATCAGGTGGATATTTTCAAGACGCAGCTGCGCGCGATCTTACGTGCAAGTTATTACGGCACGATCTCCATTATGTTCCCGATGATCATTTCGGTGGACGAGGTGAAGAAGATCAAGAAGATATTAGCGGAAGTCAAAGAAGAACTCGACGAGGCAAGCGTGCCGTATAAGGATGTGGAAATCGGCATCATGGTTGAGACGCCGGCGGCGGTATTGATGAGTGAAGAACTGGCACAGGAAGTAGACTTCTTCTCAATCGGTACGAACGATTTGACGCAGTACACCCTTGCGATCGACAGGCAGAACGCGAAGTTGGAAAGCATCAACGACCCGCATCATCCGGCGGTGCTGCGCGCGATTCAGATGACGATCGAGAATGCGCACAAAGGCGGCGCGTGGTGCGGCATCTGCGGCGAGTTGGGAGCGGATACGACCCTTACGGAAACGTTCCTTCGGATGGGCATCGACGAACTTTCCGTCAGCCCGTCGAAGATTTTATCCGTCAGAGACGCAGTTCGGAATCTTGATTTGTCGAAGTAAAACACAAGACCTAATTTATTTCCATTGGGAAGTACAAGACCTTACAATTTGCCTCGGACGGATTCGTCCGGGGCTTTTTTAGGGGGCGGCATATGGGAGTTATGAAAATATATCGAACGATTCTATTTGATCTGGACGGGACGCTGCTGGATACGATCGAAGATCTGGCACATTCGGTCAATCATGTTATGCGAACGTACGGCGAGCCGGAACATTCCGTGGATGCAGTACGGAAAATGGTCGGCAACGGTGCGCGCAAACTGATGGAGCGGGCGATTCCCGACGGTACGGAGGCTCCGACATTCGAAGAGCAGCTGGCGCTGCAGAAGGAATATTATCTGACGCACAGCCGAATCCATACAAAACCGTTCGACGGAATCATCCCCCTCTTGCAAGAATGCAAAAATAGAGGTATTATGACAGGTGTGGTTTCCAATAAGGATCACCCCGCAGTGCGGGAACTCGTATATTATTTTTTCAAAAACCTGATTACAGAGTCCGTCGGCAATGGCGAGGGAAGACGTGTCAAGCCTTACCCGGACGGCTGTTACGAAGCGATGAAGCGGCTGATGGCGGACAAGATGTCGACGCTGTATGTCGGGGATTCCGAAGTGGATGCCGAGACTGCGGCGAACGCCGGAATTGACTGCGTGCTGGTGTCGTGGGGGTTCCGCGAGAGGGCACTTTTGGAAGAGCAGAAAGCAGTAGCGGTCATTGACGAGCCCCAGGAGTTGCTGCGATTTATATTATAAAGCAAATTTTTAAGCGAAAGGAGTTGAAGAACATGGATGCCGGTGACGGTAAACCGAAGGTGATAAGCGGCACAAAAACGGGAAGATCACGCGGCATGTTCTTACCTTGCGCGATGTAGATTTTTTCTCCCGGTTTTGTGTCAGACAAAGGGAGGAAGATCAATGCTTCAATTTTATCGGACGGATGACCGCATCATCCGTGAAATTCCCAGAACCGAGGCGGGCTGCTGGGTCAAACTGACGCAGCCGAGTTTGGAGGAATGCACCGAGGTCAGCGAGACATACGGCATGGATATAGCCGACGTCCGTGCGGCGCTCGATGATGAAGAGAGTTCGCGTATCAGTATCGAGGACGACTATACGCTGATTCTGGTGGACATTCCGACGGCGGAGATCCGGAACAATCGCAATGTGTACACGACGATCCCGCTCGGGATTCTTTTGAAAAAGGATGTGATCGTAACGGTCTGCGCACAGGAGACCGTTGTCTTAAAACCTTTTATCGAGCAGCGTGTGCGCGAATTTTCCACGAAAAAGCAAATGCGTTTCACTTATCAGATATTATACAATACATGTATTGTATACCAGAGTCTGCTGCGGAGCATCGACCGCAAACGGACGGAGATCGAGGAGCGCATCAATCAGGATACCGAGGATGTAGACTTGATCGATCTGCACGAGCTGGAGAGCAACCTCGTGTATTTTGCGACGTCTCTGCGGGCGAACGGCGTGGTATTAGACCGCCTGACGCGTTACGGAAGGCTGCGGCAGTATGAGGAAGATCAGGAACTGCTCGAAGACGTCATTATTGAGAACAAACAGGCGATCGAGATGACCACCATCTACCGCGACATCATCAACGGAACGCGGGAACTGCTGTCGGACGTGATCAACAACCGCCTGAACAACGTGATGAAATACCTTGCGGCGATCACGATCGTCATGTCCATTCCGACGATCATTTCCGGGCTTTACGGCATGAACGTCAGCGGCGAGTGGATGCCGCTTTCGACGACGCCCTTCGGCTTCGGGATCATCTGCGTCGGCACATTTGCAATCTGCATCGCCGCGCTTTACATTTTGAAAAAACGAAAGATGCTATAGGCGGATGAAAGTGCAGGAACTTAACACGCAGCAGAGTGCGGAAAACGATATCCGAAAAACCTGCCACAAGCAGTTGTTTACGCCTTTTGCCAAGGCGATCAACCGCTACGAACTGCTTTCGCCGGGCGATAAGGTCGCGGTGTGCATTTCCGGCGGAAAAGATTCTTTTTTGATGGCGAAACTGTTTCAGGAATTAAAGCGCCATCGGAAGTTTGATTTCGAAGTAATATTTATCTGTATGAACCCTGGATATAACGAGGCGAATCGCAGGTTGATTTTAGAGAATGCGGACAGACTCGGGATTCCGCTTTCCATGTTTTCTTCGGACATTTTTGATGTGGTGGACGTCGTCGATAAAAACCCCTGCTATCTGTGCGCACGCATGCGCAGAGGCCACCTGTACGCGAAGGCAAAAGAGGCGGGATGCAACAAGATCGCGCTCGGACATCATTATGACGACGTGATCGAAACGACGCTGATGGGGATGCTCTACGGTGCGCAGATGCAGACCATGATGCCAAAAATCAGAAGCACCAATTTTGATGGCATGGAACTCATCCGCCCGATGTATCTGGTGCGGGAGGACGATATCAAAAAGTGGGCGAAGAGGAACGGGCTTAACTTCTTACAATGCGCCTGTCATTTTACGGAAACCTACGAGGCACTGCATCCCGACGAGATATCCGATTCGGCGCGGCTGGAGACAAAGAAACTGATCGCCCGTTTGAAGAAAGACAACCCTTACGTGGAGAGCAATATTTTCAACAGCGCCCATAATGTGAATTTAAGTACCGTGCTTGCCTACAAAAAAGATGGCGTCGTGCATGATTTTTTGGAGTGGTATTGAGGCAGAGAAATTTGAGGAATTAAACGGATGTGGCTTGCCGAACATTGGAACGATTATGAAGTGATCGACGCGTCCTGCGGGGAGAAACTCGAACGCTGGGGAGACTATATCCTCCTGCGTCCCGACCCGCAGGTGATCTGGAAGACGAAACGATTCGATCCGCGATGGAAAAAGGTCAACGCGCACTACCACCGCAGCGCCAAAGGCGGCGGGGAGTGGGAGTTTTTTGATCTGCCGAAAGAGTGGGAAATATCCTATTCGCTTGCCGATATGCCGTTACGGTTTCGTCTGCAGCCGTTTTCCTTTAAGCATACGGGACTTTTTCCCGAGCAGGCGGCAAACTGGGAGTGGTTTTCTGCCATTATCCGCTCGGCAAAAGAGCGCAAGCCAAAGCGGGAAATAAAAGTATTGAATCTCTTTGCCTATACCGGCGGCGCGACGATTGCCGCGGCGGCGGCGGGAGCGCAGGTGACCCATGTGGACGCATCGAAAGGCATGGTGACATGGGCGAAGGAGAACGCGCATATATCCGGCATCCCCGAGACGTCGATCCGCTGGCTGGTGGATGACTGCAAGAAATTTGTCGAACGCGAGATAAGGCGCGGCAATCATTATGATGCGGTGATTATGGACCCTCCCTCCTACGGACGCGGACCGAAGGGAGAAATATGGAAATTAGAAGACGCGCTCTATGATTTTCTCGTTTTAACGGAACAACTCTTGGTAAAAGAGCCTCTTTTTGTTCTGATCAATTCTTACACGACCGGTTTGCAGCCGGGCGTGATCCGGTATCTGATTTCGCAGACGATCGCATCGGGGCATGCGGGAGATGTCGAAGCCGACGAGATCGGTCTGCCCGTGACGCATTCTGCGGCGCCGCTGCCCTGTGGATGCAGCGGAAGATTTTTTGTGAATTTTTAGTTTCATTTTATGTTTGCGGTTTATCATAGGGATGGTAAAAGGCAACAGTTTTTTTCCCTTAAATCATGACATATATATAGCGAAAGGGCGGTGCGAGAGATGGCAGGATTTAAGTTTGCACAAAATTTGAGAAAAAGGATTGGGATTATGACATCTTCCCGGCTACGCAGGAAAAACCGTCGACTGACGGCGTTGCTGCTATGTTTTTTTCTTGCCGCATCATTGGCGTCCTGCGGGATGCAGGGTGCGGGCAGTAACGGAATGCGCGATGCAAAAAAGGAAACTGATGCGTCCGAATCTGCGGAAAGTGCGAACACCGATTCTGATGCGTCGTATGCGAAAAAACTTTTTGATAGGACTTACGTGCATGCCATCGATGTGGCGATTGGCGAGGATGAGTGGCAGGATCTTTTGGAAAATCCGACGGAAAAAACGAAATACGAAGCAACCCTGACAATAGACGGGGAAGAGTTTGCGGACGTATCCTTTGCGACGAAAGGAAATACGAGCCTTTCGTCGGTAGCGGAGGATGCGGACAGCAACAGATACAGTTTCAAGGTAAATTTCGGAAAATACGTGGACGGACAGACCTACTACGGGCTGGACAAGTTGAATCTGAACAATCTGTATGCGGACGCTACGTATATGAAGGATTATCTCAGTTATGAAATCTTCCGCGAAGCGGGCGTAGATGCGCCGCTGGCAAGTTATGTCTGGCTTACGGTCAACGGAGAGGATTTCGGACTGTATCTGGCAATCGAAGGCGTAGACGACAGTTTCCTTGCCCGGACAGCGGACGGCGAGGGCGAACTGTATAAGCCGTCCACCGAGATGCTGGAGAATATGGATAAAGTCGGCAAAGGAGGAAAAGGCGGCAACCGCCCGGACTTTGGGGACGGCGGGAATCCGGATGATGCCGTCGGCGGACGGTCTGACGCAGGAGAAGGCAAGCGACCGGATGGTGCAGAGGAAGGCGGTTCGGACATTGGCGGCAACCTCCCGGATTTTGGCGACGGAGAGCACCCAGACTTTGGCGGCGGTGAACGCCCGGATTTTAGCGGCGGTGAACGCCCGGATTTTTCGGCTGGGGATATG
>CAJOQZ010000053.1 GCA_905236585.1 uncultured Lachnospiraceae bacterium | reverse complement strand
CTGCGCCGCCACATTCCACCACGGGTCATAATGGATGACAACATCCGCCCCCGTCAGATTCAGTCCCGTGCCGCCCGCTTTGAGCGAAACAAGAAATACCGGCACATCCCCCTCGTTAAAATCATGCACGAGCCGGATTCTCTTCTCTTTCGGCATCTGTCCAGTAATTATATAATATGCGATTTTTGCCTCTTTCAGATCTTCTTCGAGAAGCGAGAGCATGGACGTAAACTGGGAAAAGATCAGAATCCGGTGTCCGCCGCCGATAGCGTTTTCCACCAGTTCCAAGCACGCTTCCCTTTTTGCGCTCTCCCCGGTATAATCCTCAAACAAAAGGGACGGATCGCAGCAGATCTGCCGGATGTGCATCAGTTCCGCAAGAATCTTGATCTTATCCTCGCCTTTTCGGGAATCTTCCTCCAAAAGCCCCTTCATTTTCAGCACCTGCGCGTCATAGATTTTTCTCTGCCTGTCGGAGAACCGCGCATAACGCACCTCCTCCAATTTCGGCGGCAGATCCTTTAAGACATCTTCTTTTTTTCTTCGCAGGATAAACGGGGCGGTCATCTGCTTTAAGCGTTCCGTCGCCTGTGCGTCTTTTGATTTCGTAATCGGAGTTTCAAATCGCTCCGAAAACGTCTGATAATCATACAAGAATCCGGGCATCAGAAAATCAAAAATACTCCACAATTCCGCCAGACGGTTTTCAATCGGCGTTCCCGTTAAAGCCAGACGCTTATCCGCCTTGACAACCTTTACCGCCTTGGTCATTGCCGCCTTTTGGTTTTTGATATACTGCGCTTCGTCAATTACCATGACGGCAAACGAAGTCTCTCGATAATAATCTATATCCTTGCGCAGCAGGTCGTAACTGGTGACATAGATGTCCGCGTGGTCGCTGCCAGCCATTTTTTGCAGGACATTTTTTCTTGCGGACTGTGTGCCCGCAACGGGCGCGACGTCAAGTTCCGGCGCGAACCGATGGATTTCTTCCTCCCAGTTATAAACCAAAGACGCCGGGCAGACCACAAGCGAACGCCCTAACGTTCCCTCGGCTTTCATGGACGCAAAAACGCTGATGGCTTCGAGCGTTTTCCCTAATCCCATTTCGTCCGCAAGAATCCCGGCGAAACCAGACTCCGCCACCGTCCTTATCCACTTATGCCCATATACCTGATAACCGCGCAAGATGTCTCCCATATTTTCGGGCGGGTCAAAATCCGTGTTCTTGATGGCGTTGAACCGGCGGAGCAGACGGCGGTAAATGCGGTCTCTGGAACTAACCAACTCCTCATGCTCCTCTAACAGTTTATCCAGATACAACGCCCGGTAAAGCGGAACGGAACTCCTTTCCTGCAACAAATCAATCGAATCCAAATCGAGTTCCCTTGCCAGATCATCCACGGCGTCAAATCCAAGGCTTCCTTTTAAGTCAATAAAACTGCCGTCCGTCAACTTGTGATATCTTTTTTTCAGACGATAACTTTTGTAGATGTCTACCAATTCCTCCCTCGATACGTCTTTTGACAGAAGTTCGATGTCAAGAAGTCCGGCGGACACCGACACCTGTACCGACACCGGCGGCAGCCGCCTCGCCTGTCTTCCCATAAACGCGTCCGTCGCCTGGATTTCGCCGTATTTTGACAACTCTCGCAAGCCGTCGGTCATTATGGAAAAAAGATTCTCCTCCCCCTGCTCGGACAGCCATGCCTTCGCCGATGTGTCATAATTGGGGAAAAAAGCCGCAATCGTCTGCCTCACACGCTCTTCCTGCGTTCTATCCCTGTAATTTTCGGACTCATCCGTAAAACTGCCCAGCGTATAATTCGATTCATCATACGCCACGCTTGCCCCTAAAACCGCCGCATTCCGCACAAGATCAAGCCGAAAAGTAAAAATCGGCTCCGGCGGGAGAAGGTCATTTATTTTTTCCGAAGTATCTTCTACAACATCAATATACGGATTGTCCAAAAGTCCGGGCAGGATGCGGTAATAAAACTCCGCCAGACGGGATTTGCCGACCGAAAAGTCCACCTCGCCGTAACTGTCGCTGATCTGTCGAAACGGCAGGATCGCAGTCCACTCGGCATCCGTGATCCTGCTTAGGGCGCTATCTGAAACGACATAGCGGCTCCGCGCACCGTCTATGATTACCGGCATTCTGCCGGTTACGTGAACGCCGAGAATTTTCCCCCGGTTGTCCTCCATTGTGTTCGTTGTCAAATGAATTTTGAACGAACCGTCCCCGATATGGATCTTCCCCTTCTTCGCCGACGACTTGTTCTCGTAATCCACATCCATTCCCTCGGCAACCGTATAGAACTGATCCATTGACGCCCCCGAAAGCGCCTCCGCACTTTGCACCGCAACGCTTTTCGGCTTTGAATAATAGTAGTAACTGCGCCCTCTGCTGCTTGCCAGCCGGCTGTTTACACGATCGGCGTCATTGATTTTCCCCATGATAAAATCCAGCCATACCGAACTTTCATCTTCAACGGTTTCTTTTGCAAAATCAATGACAAGCGTCTTCCCAAGTTCGAACTTCTTCTCCTCCGCTATCGCTTCCTGTAGTTTTCGAAAGCCCTTTAAGATCATGGACTTGCCTGTGCTGCGGCCGACTTTGAATGTCAATTTCAGACTGCTGCCGTCAATCAGCAGGCGCGGCTGGATCGTTACCGTCTTTTTCTTTTCAACCGCTTCCTCATCATCTTCATTCATGCGCAAGAATGCATCGCCGTCAAGAATGGCGAACAGTTTTTCCGCACGCTGATCCGTCGCGTCACCCGGATTCTCTTTTACGATGTAATCCCATAAAAGCGTAAGCGTCGCCAAAATATGTCCGCATACGCCCACCTGCCGCGGATGAGTGCTCGCCTGGTAGCGCTCCATTGCCGTGCAGCTGCAGGAACATTTCGTCAGGACGCTCCGCTCAATATGAACCGAAGCATTCCCACTTTCGTAATCATCTTCCGCCAGAGTTTCCGCTCTAAGCCCTCTGACTCCGTTGTCCCCGAAGTATAGTTCCGGATCCTCCTTAAAGTGTATGCGCTTTTCTTCCAGAAGCCTCCTTGCAAAACCAATCGCGTACCGGTTAGTTTCCAGCCGCGCCATTGCCGTCGGCACGTCAAAGAACACATCCGCATCCTCATCCGGCTCTTGCATTTCCCAATCCGTAATAGATCTCGGGCTTGCGCCGGTTTCTTTTTTCTCCTTTATCCTCCGCTTAATCTCGCGCTCCCGCGCTTCTTTGCGTTTTCTTTCTTCGTATTCCTCTTCTGTTTCCTTAAAATGCCACGGTCCGCGCTCTTTTTCCCATAGCAGAAGAAGCGCCGCCTCATGGGCGCAGGTTTCCCTGCTGCGGGCAAAACCCCAGTAATCCCTACGAGGCGTCGCTCTGTTGCAGGTACAGTTGAAGTTCTCCGTATCCCAGTCCTTCGAATAGCAGGTCGGCGCTCCGTATATTTTCGGATAAAACGCAGAACTTGCGCTTGCCCCGATCATCGCCTGCGCGGCGGATTCGTTGCATTCGAAGTTCCGGTAATTGCCTTTATCGATAAAGCGCTGCGCCTGTTCGAGTTCCTTTTTCCCGAAAAAGGCACGCCACTCTTTTGTTTCTTCAAGATATTTGTGGTTTTTCATGAATCTTATCCTTTGGAACCTGTCATTTGCTGCGCAAAAAAGCCCCCATACTCTTACGCATCCGCACGAAACAACGCATCCGCCGCTCTTTTTATTACCTCGACATTTACGGAATTGCCATACTGCTTGTACGCCTGTTTCCTGTTCTCATCTGCAAGAAACGGACGCACCTCATCATCCACGGGAAAACTCTGCAGTCTCCCCGCTTCTTTCACCGTAAGCCGGCGCCTATACTTTCCGATAATCGGAATCTGCACCATCGCAACCAATGCTTGAAACGCATTCGGCATTTTCACTCTGATTCCCGACGGTCTGAATTGTATTACGCCTTCCCAAATGCCGGAAATGCCCGTCCCGCATTGCCACTCGAATTTATGGTGCGTTTTCGTAAAATGCTGCAAGTCGTCATATTTACTCAGCCATGCATCAATGAACGCCTTGTTGTCATTATATAGACTGACATTCTTTCGAACAAAAGCCGCCTTCCAATTCGGAAACTGCGCATAATCGCCCACAAATTTGAAATAATCCGCCCATACCGGAAACCCGATTACTTTTAGGTTTATCCCATGATAAAACTCGTCCCACGCCTGAAGAACCATTTCCTCATATTCCGAAATGCGGTAACTGTCATCCGAAACGTCCTCATCCAGAACATCATAAATTGAATTATCTTCTTTTGATTTATATTCTCCAAAATCCAGATGCAGCGGCAGATCCATATGGTCCGGGTCATATTTCCCAAGGATAAGCACCCTTTCCCTGATCTGAGGAATCCCGAAGTAATGCGGGCTTAATATCAAGGGTGCCGACGTTGTTCTGTATCCCAATTCTCTCAAACTTTCCTGAATAATTCTCCATGTATTTCCATTATCATGTGAGATAAGATTTCTCACATTTTCAAGAACGATGTACGGCGTATGGTGGCGCTTCAATATTCTGACAATTTCAAAAAAAAGGGTGCCTCGCGTTTTATCCTCCAAGCCCTCCTGTCTGCCCGCTTTACTAAATGCCTGACAAGGAAAGCCCGCGCACAAAACATCATGCTGCGGAATATCCCCTTCCTGTACGTCTCTAATGTCAACATCAGAGCACATCCCATAGTTTCTCTCGTACTGCGCATTGCAGAATTTATCAATCTCGGAAGCAAACACGCACTCTCCTCCAAGCTGCGCCATCGCCTGATGAAATCCGCCGATTCCCGAGAATAAATCGACGAACCTAAATCTACTCACCTGATACCTCGTCGCATAAAACAATCTGCTCCACCATAAAGTATTGCAGATTGTCCTGCTCTATCATAATTTTCGGCTCTCTGGGCTTTCCGTTGCTGTTCAAGCCCTGCTTGAATTTCGTCAGATGCTCTCTGTTTGAAAAATTGATGTCGAGAATATATGCCTTTTTCAATTTTACCCTGTTTTTCATTCTGGCGGAATAACTCATAAGGTTTCCTTTCCCTTGCGCCGTATTCCAAAATTTTGTCACTTCATAATCATGCAGACTGTCCTTTTCAGTAGAATGCTCGCAGACGATATAGTAAACATGGTTCTTCTCACCCTGCCCGTTTATGAGTCCTAAAACGGTATTCCAATCATTCCCCTGTATTCCCCGCGATCCTTCGCTATGCGCTTTCAGATCGCCGTAGGCTTCTATTGTCGGAAAATAAAGATCCAAGTCGATCCCGTTCCATTCCGTCGCTTCATTTTCAAAAAACTCTTTCACTATCGGAACGATCGCATCCTTAAATGCACACGCGCAAACTCCCGGCTCCGCCGCATCGCTTCCGGTCATCGCATCCGCCGCTTCTTCCTGCTGCGCGTACCCCGCCTCCGCTTCTACGACGTCATCCACCATTCCAAACAGTTCGTCAAGATATACTTCCGTTATATCCGACCGGATCACCGTAACCGTATTGCCGAAATAATCTATCTTTTGAAAATATCCATCTACAACGGCTGCCGCTAAATCGCTTACGAACACATGCGCAGAGGAATTATGCGCCTTCTTTTCTATATATGTGTCTATCTTGAAATCAACAAATACCGTATCATCTCCATATGCGTAAATCCCCAGCAGAATCGGCTTTGCTCCGAAAGATTTTGCCTCGTTTCATATCTGCCGTTTATCCTCCCATTATCTGATATTCCACCGCGCGTAACCAAACTGAGTATCATAGACATGGCAGGGATGCAATGAAGATATGTCTTATTTGTTCTCTCTAACATAATATAACTCTCTAAGGATGCGCCTTAAGCCAATCTATTATGTCGAGGCTCTCATACAACGGCTCATCATCAATAAACAGGCACGGCACCTGCTCCTTTCCGCCGTCACGAATCAGTCGTTCTCTGTCTGCCTCGTTTTTATGAATATCGTGCAGCACCACGTCCGTCCTGCCTTCTGCCTCTATTTCCCGCATCACCCTCTGGCAGTACGGGCATGCATCAAATTTGTATAATTCCAGTTTCATACGTGTATCTCCTCCTGCTGTTATCTGGTATTTTTACATATGATATTCTCGCTCACCATGCTGCTCTTTTACAACGAAAAACCGACAATTATTCTCACCCTATTCGGTTCTTGGTCATAATTGCTATCATGTCTATGGAATACCGGCACCGGCGGCATTTGCGTCATCCTTTGTCGTATATATTACTCCATTATAGTAATATGTCACCGTCGTCGTAGCATCTACCTTCACATGAATCGCCAGCACTCCATTTGCCATCTGCGATACGCCGTTCTCCGCCCAATCGCCGTAGAATACCTTATCGGCGTCTATAGTCTCATCAACGTAAAACGGGAACGGATAAGCCAGCGCTGAACCGGCAGCACTTACTGCGCCATCAAAACGGCGCGTTACGGTTGGGCGGCTGGTACTTATATCTCCCAATTCATTCTTATTTGGCGGCAAATAATCTTTTTTTACCGCGCTACTTTTCCCATAAATTGGACCAGTGGCAGTAACGACACCAACTGAATCCAAATAACTATTCGTTCCCTCCGCTAAAGTATTAAAAGAAAAAACGTCTATTCTATGGTTATCATCATCCACAAATTCCGTTGGAACGAAAACTATGCCAGCAGAATAGGAATTTTTTGTTTCCTTTCCACTACCGTCTCCTAAAAATCCTCCTATTCTTTTTGTATCCTTCGTTCCCGAAACTGAAGCCGTTGTAAAACAGTACTGCACCAAACACGCACCTACCTTGTGCCCGATAAAGCCTCCTACGTATGAACCGCTTGCACCTGCATATACATTATATCCACCTTTTTGCTCAAGATGGATCGTACCATCCGTTTCTTTTCCCAACGCCTTTGCATCTTTGTAAATTGCGTTTCCGTTTTCAACTATCGTATGCCCGCCAACATAGGAATTTGTTATTTTTGCCCCATCTTTCTTTGGCGCATTCATATATCCGATAAAACCTCCTGCATTCTTTGTCTCCGAAACGACATACACGGAAGCCGAACAGGAATCGATGTCAACAGTTCCTCCAATCTCCACGGAACCAGCAAAGCCTCCCGCATTTACATTGCCGTATACATAAACATCATCACCGTATACATGGACATTTTTGGCAGTAATCTTTGTGAAGTTATTATTAATCTTTCCGATTACTCCCCCTGCCTGATTTCCATATACATTTGCATTGCATACCGTTGTACCATCTATTTCAACTGTTGTATGTCCTTCGCAGTACCCAATAACACCTCCCGCATCATTCGCCCCTGATCGTATGGAAGAACTCTCATCCATATTCAAAACGCATTTCATCGTCTTTCCCATATTCACAACGGAGTTTTGATACACACATCCAATCACTCCACCCGCGTGCATCCTTTTTGAATAAACTGACACATTTCCACTCATCACAATATTATCCAAAACCGCTGTGAACATTTTGCTATTCAACGGATCTCCGACCATTCCGATCAGTCCTCCCGAGTTAGCATAATTATTATCGTCTCGTAACGCGGACACTTTGATATCAGATACCACAATATCCCTTATTGTAATTTTTCTTCCATCCGTTACTTTATCCG
>CAJOQZ010000052.1 GCA_905236585.1 uncultured Lachnospiraceae bacterium | reverse complement strand
AGGACAATAACCGCCACGACCGCTATAACGGCAGCCGCCGCGCCTATCCCAAGCAGCATCTTTTTGTTCGTCTTTTTCTCTTCCATCATCTTCCCCCAAATATTCTTTTCCGCGGTGTGCATTTTTCACGGCTGCTTACCGGAAAATTATACCGCTTAAATTAGTATTCGTCAAACCAAACGCTCTGACACGCAGTTTATGGAATGCCGTTTTTTCTTCGGAACACTTCGCCGCAGAAATCAACTTTTTCGCAACGCTTCGCAAACACGGATTGCGCTCTCTGCCTTTATGCTCTATAATACCCTTATAAAGAACGAAAGGGGGACTCCGCCATGGGAATCTATCTGAATCCGGGAACCGTCAATTTCAAGGAGACGCTTGCCGCGCCGATCTATGTGGACAAGACGATGATGATCGCCGAATTAAACCGCTTTATCGACCGCGGCAACAAGTACGTCTGCATCTCCCGCCCGCGGCGGTTCGGGAAGACGATCGCAAGCAACATGATCTGCGCCTATTATTCTAAGGGCTGCGATTCGCGCGAACTCTTCGCCCCGTTCAAGATTGCTTCCGATTCATCTTTTAACGATAAGATCAACCGCTATAACGTCATCAAGATCGACGTCAACAGCGAGTACCAGAACACGCTGCATAAAGAACAACTGATTTCCCGCCTAACCGAAAAAATCAAACGGGAGATGCGCAGGGAATATCCACAGATAGATTTTTCGGATAATGATTCCCTGCCGGAGGCAATGCTGAACATCTATTCGGAAACCGGCGATACATTCGTCCTCATCATGGACGAATACGATGTTTTGGTGCGGGAAGACGTAAGCGGAGAACTGTTCAGCCAGTACCTTTCCTTTTTGAACGGGCTGTTCAAAAGCGATACCCTCCGCCCGGCAATTTTGCTCGCCTATCTGACCGGCATCCTGCCCATCGTCCGCGACAAGATCCAGTCCAAACTGAACAATTTCGAGGAATATACGATACTTGACGCCTATGAACTTGCTGAGTTTGTAGGGTTCACCTCGCAGGAAGTAGAAACACTCTGCCGTTCCCACGGCGTTGATTTTGCCGAGTGCCGCCTATGGTATGACGGCTATCGGCAGCGCGGATTTGAAATCTATAATCCCCGATCCGTCATCCAGTGCATCCGGTACAACGAATTTGAAAATTACTGGAGCAAGACGTCTTCCTACGAGGTCATTTCCGATTATATCCGCATGAACTTCGACGGCACGCGGGACGATGTCGTGCGGCTGCTCGCCGGTGAATCCGTCGACGTGAACGTCCTCCACTTTTTGAACACGATGAACTCTTTTTCTTCAAAGGACGATGTGTTCACGTACCTTATTCATGTCGGGTATCTTGCGTACAACAGGAAGGACAAGACCTGCCGCATCCCTAATAAGGAAATCCACGAGGAATGGCAGGCTGCGGTTTCCATTGACAGCAGTTACGCCGTTACCAACCGGATTATTGCGGCATCGAAAAGCCTCCTTTCCGCCACAATAAACGGTGATGCCTCCGCAGTTGCCTCCGCGCTCGACGCCAGCCACATCCATGTCACCAGCAACCGCAGCTACAACAACGAGGACGCCCTGCAGAGCGCGATCTACCTCGCTTTTATTTATGCGTTAAACGAATATACGGTTGTGAAGGAAATGACAACGGGAAAGGGTTTTGCGGATGTCGTGTTTATTCCTGTCCACGCCGACCGCCCCGCGCTCGTCATTGAACTGAAGCGCAACGGCTCTGCCGACGGCGCGGTCGAGCAGATAAAGAACCGGCAGTATTTCGACTCCCTCTCGCATTACCATGGACGCCTGCTTTTCGTCGGCATCAACTATGACGAAAAGGAGAAGACGCATACTTGTGAGATTGAGCGGTTTGAAAAGGAATAAATATTCACTCCACCCCAATTATAATTTGCGACGCCAAAATATTTTTACCATGTGTCCGCATATCCCGGCATTCCCCAAGTCTGCGATATCGCCGTTTCATCAAAGTGCAAAGTGTTCTCGCCGT
>CAJOQZ010000051.1 GCA_905236585.1 uncultured Lachnospiraceae bacterium | reverse complement strand
AGGACAATAACCGCCACGACCGCTATAACGGCAGCCGCCGCGCCTATCCCAAGCAGCATCTTTTTGTTCGTCTTTTTCTCTTCCATCGCTTCCCCCTGCATGATTTTTTGCAATACATATTCCCACGGTTTCTCACCAGAAAATTATACCGCTTAAATTAGTGCTCGTCAAACTCCTCTGGCATACTCAAATATAACCGAATCATTACCTATAAAAAAAATCGTTCTTTGGAACATATTTTGCTCATATTTGTTGACACGGAGATATGTTTTTGCTATTATATCTACGAGCAAAAAGCGTTCCGCGGAACAAAAATCAAACAAAAGGCATCGTCATGGACATCATAAGAAAGCAATATTTAGACCAACTTATAAAGAAAAAAGACAACGGACGCATCAAGATCATCACCGGCATCCGCCGCTGCGGCAAGTCATATCTGCTTTTTCAATTATATCGACGGTACCTGCTTGAAAGCGGCGTCATGTCATCCCACATCATAGAAATGCCATTGGACGAGATTGACAACATCCGCTACCGGAACCCGTTCGAACTCAACGCCTATATCAAGAGCAGAATCAGAGATGCCTCCGTCCGATATTATGTTTTTATAGATGAAATACAATTCTGTACAGAAGAAGACAATCCGTATACAGGCAGTAGCGGCGCCAAAGTAACCTTTATCGACACCCTGCTGGGGCTGATGCGCCTTCCGAACGTTGATATATATGTGACCGGCAGCAATTCAAAAATGCTGTCAAAAGAGGTTTTGACGCAGTTTCGAGATCGCGGAGATGAAATACATGTATATCCGCTGTCGTTTGCCGAATTTTGGGCGGCATATCAGCAAAAATACAACGGCATCTCCTTTCCCCTCCGTTTTCCGGCGGCATTTCCTTCTGCGAGTATCAGCGACGCATGGCGGGATTACTGCACGTTCGGCGGTATGCCGTATGTTTTTTCATTGGACACAATAGAAGAAAAAAGCCAATATTTGAAAAATCTTTTTGCCGAAACCTATCTGAAGGATATTATCGAACGGCATGACATACGAAATGAAAAAGGCACGCTCGATACCCTGCTTGATTTCATTTCATCGGCGATCGGCTCCCTGATAAGTCCGTCAAAACTGACAGGGCGTTTTCTTTCGGAAAACAAGACACGCATTTCCCACAGCACCATTGCAAAGTACCTCGACTATTTCGAGGAGGCTTATATCTTATGCAACGCCAAACGCTACGACGTGAAAGGCTCACGATATTTCAGTGCGCCCTCGAAATACTACTATTCGGATCTCGGACTGCGCAACGCCCGCCTGAATTTTCGGCAAACGGAAGAACCGCATATCATGGAAAACATCATATATAATGATCTGATCCGCCGCGGATATAATGTCGATGTCGGCATTATCAACACGTCGCAGTATACCGTTTCCGAAAATGGCGAGCGTAAAAAATCACGGCTGACATTGGAAGTGGATTTTGTTGTAAATCACGGAAGCAATCGTTACTACATCCAGTCTGCCCTGCATATCGATGACCCCGCGAAACGCGAACAGGAAATCCGCTCCTTAAACCACATTGATGACTCTTTTCGAAAAATCGTCGTCGTAAAAGACAATATCGTTCCATGGCACGACGAAAAAGGCATCCTGTATGTCGGCGTGCAGGAATTTTTGTTAAACGAGGGGGTGTTGCATCTATAAGAGCGCCGTCACTCTTTTTCATACGTGCCGATAACATTTCCCTCTCCGTCATACCTTGTACGCCGAAGCAAATTACCCTCTGCATCATATTCCGAAACAGTTCGTCCTTCTAAGATGTCCCCCTCCCCCAGACTGTCCGAAAACTCCATTCTGTGATTCTTCGACCACATTATATTGTTGCTGTGTTTCGATTTTGTTCCTATATATTGTGGTTGGATCAAATCCGAATTCAGTTTTCGGACGGTCTGCCCCTTATACTATTTATAAACAAATAAAAAACCCTGCCGAAACAGGGTTCTAAAATCATTCTATTTTATAATAATAGCAGTTTTATTCTATTATGATACTAATTCGCATCGTTCTTCTTCTCCGTCTGCGTCTTTTTCGACGCAATATACTCCTCCAGCAGCCTCTGAATCTCGTCTGTCGGCTTGTTCAGTTTTTCCGACGCCCGTTCTATGGTTATATCCCCGTCATCTACCAGCCCCATCACTATGTTGACCTGACCGCTGTCATAGCCGCTGCCATAACCACTACCATATCCGCTATCATATCCGCTATCATATATCGCCTGACTCATTCCCGGCATTTCTTCCACCTCTTTCTTCAGTTCCGGATTTGCACTGACCGGCGTATACTTATCAATCATATCCAAGTCCGCATCATAAACACTTTTCAAATATTCAAACAACGGCTCCGTTATCCCGTCATTCCCACTGCGCCTTATTATGACGACTTCTATCAGATCGTGATCCGGCTTCGGTTCGTCCGTTGCACCGATGAAGTCCTCTTTTTCTATGTAATACCGCGTTGCCGTATTTTGAATGTCTTTCGGAATATCCTCATTGACGATCCAAATGCTGATTACCTTTTCCAATGCGCCATAATTCGTTTCGTTCGTAAGCCGTCCCAGTTGTGCGCCGATCTCTCTTGCCGTATAATATATCCCCCTTTTAATGAGCGGATACGATCTTCCGTCCTTTAACACCGGTCGGTATCTGTTTTGAAACTCGAGGTCGATATGCAGCAGCACAAGCATCTCTCCTATCGAAAGAACCGGATTTTTCACCCTGATGCTGAAATCATAAGTGATCGGCTTCTCCGTAACGGAATTCATTTCCGTCATCCGTTCGACTACTTCCGGCGGCAAATCCGACACAGGCGTTAAATTGCTGACCGCATCTGCATCGATTAACTGCATAATGGATTCCACGGTCTCATCTGCAAACTCTTTTACCGCGTATTTCAAAAGCGGTGCCAGAATCTCACGATTCCTCCATATCGCTTTTGCGGCTCTATCATATTTTATCCCGATTTCCTCTGCCGCGAGGATGTCCTGCTTCGTTTCTCATTTTCCGATAATCTTTCATTCCTTCTGATTATATCTTATGACCCTTCTAACGGTTTGTCAACGATAAACATCAGCGAAAGAAGCCAATACCGGCATCATCCGCAATTTTCCCTCCCCATCGTACTCGTTTACTATTCTTCGACTCATATGCTCTCCATCTTCCGATACATTATATTCATAGGATTCCTTCAATTTTCCTTTTTCATTATATGATGTCGTTTGATACCAAAGCATATCATCATCCGATCCATAATGTTCATACCTGATCCCTTTTCCATCCGCATCATACTCGCAGTCAATATGCCCCAACACGCTCCCGGCTGCACTTTTGTGTGTCACGGAAGCCTTATCTCCGTTCCGGTTATAGGTATATTCGTGCCACCATTGCAATGT
>CAJOQZ010000050.1 GCA_905236585.1 uncultured Lachnospiraceae bacterium | reverse complement strand
TTTACGGTCGGCGGCGGAATCCGTACGGTAGAGGATTTTCGTTCGATTTTACGCGAAGGAGCGGACAAGATCTCGGTCAATTCCGCGGCAATCGACAATCCGGCATTGATTGCGGATGCGGCGGATAAGTTCGGCAGCCAGTGCGTTGTAGTAGCGATTGATGCGAAGCGGCGGGAAGACGGCGGCTGGAACATATACAAGCACGGCGGACGTTTGGACTGTGGAATAGACGCGGTGGAATGGGCAATCCGTGTGGAAAGCCTGGGAGCAGGGGAGATTTTGCTTACCAGCATGGACTGCGACGGGACGAAAGCCGGATATGATATCTCGCTTACCAAAACAATCGCGCAGGCGGTAAAAATACCGGTGATCGCCTCCGGCGGCGCGGGGGCGCTTTCGCATTTTTATGACGCTTTTCATGAAGCGGACGCGTCGGCGGCGCTGGCGGCGTCCTTATTCCATTATAAAGAACTCGAAATACGGGAAGTAAAAGAATATTTGCGTAAACGAGACGTACCGGTGAGATTATGAGCCCAAAAGCCCAAATGCCTTCTAATGACTGGAAGCCTTTTTTCAAGGAAGAGTGCAGGAAGGAATATTTCAAAAACTTAAATATTGCCATTGGGAGCGAATATGCAAAATACACGGTCTATCCGCCGATTGATAAGGTGTTTAACGCATTTGAACAGACGCCTTACGGAAATGTCAAGGTAGTGATTATCGGGCAGGACCCTTACCATGAGCCGGGTCAGGCGATGGGGATGTGTTTTTCTGTGCCGGAGGGAATAGAGATACCGCCGTCGCTGATTAATATCTATCAGGAATTAAATGATGATTTAGGAATCCATCCGGCAAATCATGGCAATCTGACAAAATGGGCGAAGCAGGGAGTCCTTTTGCTCAACGCTGCGCTTACGGTACGGAGAGGAGCGGCAAATTCTCACCGGAATCTTGGCTGGCAGACATTTACAGATGATGTTATATCGTATATTAATAAAAAAGATGCGCCGGTAGTTTTTCTGCTGTGGGGGAGTTTTGCACAGGGAAAGGCAGCGCTTTTGGATAATCCGAAGCATCTGATCCTAAAGGCTCCGCATCCATCGCCGTTGTCGGCATATCGGGGGTTCTTCGGATGCAGGCATTTTTCAAAAGCAAATGCGTTTTTGGAAGATAACGGCATAGAACCAATTGACTGGAGATTGGAGTAGTTGAAAAATCAGCGAATATTATAAAAACTATATAGTGAATTAATAAATTTTCAAAGGAGAAAAGCATGGAAAAGAGGGATTTGGCAAAAGAATTATCGCAAAATACGTATCCGGGACGGGGAATCGTAGCGGGAAGGAGTTCGGACGGCAAAAAGGCGGTGATCGCATATTTTATTATGGGACGGAGTGAGAACAGCCGGAACCGGATCTTCGTGGAAGAGGGGGAAGGCATACGTACGGAGGCATATGATCCGTCGAAGATGGAAGATCCCTCGCTCATCATTTATGCACCGGTGCGCGTCTTAGGGAACAAGACGATCGTTACCAACGGCGACCAGACGGACACGATCTACGAGGGAATGGATAAGCAACAGACCTTCGAACAGAGTCTTCGCAGCCGGACATATGAACCGGATGAACCAAATTATACGCCGCGAATATCGAGTGTTTTGCATTTTATTGAAGGTAAATTTAATTATGCAATGTCAATCGTAAAGAGCGACAACGGAAACCCGGACAGCGTGAACCGATTCACATTCGCGTATGAGAATCCGCTCGCGGGAGAGGGAAGATTTTTGCATACCTATCAGGGGGACGGAAGTCCTTTGCCGAGTTTCGAGGGAGAGCCGACGCGGGTTGGCATTGAGGGGGATATTGATGCGTTTACCGAGATGCTGTGGACGAATCTGAATGAGGATAATAAGGTGTCGTTGTTTGTCAGATATATTGATATATCGACAGGTGAATATGAAAGTAGGATAGTAAATAAAAAAGGAGAGTCCTAAATGAGAGAATTTGAATTAAAATACGGTTGCAATCCGAATCAAAAACCATCCAAAATCTACATGGAATCCGGCGATGACCTGCCGATTACCGTATTGAACGGCCGCCCCGGCTATATCAATTTTTTAGACGCATTTAACGGCTGGCAGTTGGTAAAAGAATTAAAGCGCGCCACCGGACAGGCTGCTGCGACGTCATTTAAGCATGTATCACCGGCAGGAGCGGCAATCGGACGCAATTTAACGGACGTCGAGAAGAAGATATATTGGGTGGATGATTTGGATATCGAGTTTACGCCGCTGGCAAACGCCTATGCCCGCGCACGCGGCGCCGACCGGATGTCTTCCTTTGGAGACTTCATTTCTCTTTCGGATGTCTGCGACGTACCGACGGCGACCATGATTGCCCGGGAGGTATCGGACGGGATCATAGCGCCGGGATATGAACCGGAAGCCCTTGAAATATTAAAAGGCAAGAAGAAGGGGGCGTATAATATCATACAGATCGACGCGGATTATGAACCGGATGCGATCGAAAAGAAGCAGGTTTACGGCATAACGTTTGAACAGGGACGCAACGAACTGGTAATAGATGATGCGTTTTTTGCCAATATAGTTACGGAGAATAAGAACCTTCCCCAGTCGGCGAAGGATGATCTTGCAATCGCAATGATCACATTGAAATATACACAGTCAAATTCGGTCTGCTATGTGAAGGACGG
>CAJOQZ010000049.1 GCA_905236585.1 uncultured Lachnospiraceae bacterium | reverse complement strand
CCTGCAGCACTTCGGCGAGATCGGGAAAAAGGGCGTGCTTGCGATGATGTGTGATTCGACCAACGCCGAACGCCCCGGCTTCACACAGTCCGAACGGACGGTCGGCAGGACGATCGATCAGATTTTCGCGGAGAACAAAGGGACGCGGATCATTATCGCCACCTTTGCGTCGAATGTCGACCGCGTGCAGCAGATCATCAATTCCGCGCATAAGTACGGCCGCAAGGTGCTGATCGAAGGACGCAGCATGACGAACATCATCAATACCGCGTCCGACCTGGGTTATCTGCATATTCCGCCGAACACGCTGGTTCCGGTGGAGGAAATGAAAAAATACCCGGACAATCAAATGGTGCTGATCACGACCGGTTCGCAGGGGGAATCCATGGCGGCGCTGTCGCGGATGGCGAACGGGACGCACCGGAAAATTTCCATTAAGAAAAACGATACGATCATCTTTTCTTCGCATCCGATTCCGGGCAATGAAAAGGCGGTTTCGAAAGTCATGAACGATCTCTATGAGAAGGGCGCGAATATCGTGCTGCAGGACGTCCATGTGTCGGGACATGCGTGCGCGGAGGAGATCAAACTGATTTACTCCCTTGTCCGTCCGAAATACGCGATTCCCGCGCACGGCGAGTACAAGCACCGCAAGGCGCAGGCGGAGATCGTACGGCAGCTCGGGTATGATGATGAGCATATTCTCATGCTGCATTCGGGGGACATTTTAGAAATAGACGAGAACGGCGCAAAAGTGACCGGTCATGTCCATAAAGGTTCGATCATGGTGGACGGTCTCGGCGTCGGCGATGTTGGGAATATCGTTCTTCGCGACCGGCAGAGGCTCGCCGAGGACGGCATCATAATGATCGTTATGACCTTGCAAAAAGAGACCGGCGAGGTCTTGGCGGGACCGGATATTGTATCGCGTGGATTTGTCTATGTGCGCGGCGCCGAAGATATGATGGGGGCGGCAAAAGCGGTGATGGACGCGAAAATGGCTTCCCTTATGGAGCGCCACGTCACGGACTGGGGGACGATCAAGGGCGAAGTCAAGGCGGCAATGTCGGACTTTGTCTGGAAAGAAACGGAGCGGCGTCCGATGATCCTGCCGATCATCATGGAAGTATAGCGCAAAGGGATAAAATGGGTTTCTTAGGGAAACGTTTCCGATGATGGATTCGCTAAGAGGCGGACCGGAATCATCTTTGATGCGTATATTCACGGGATAGATATGGACGAACGATTAAATACCTATCTGGATACTCTGCTGTATTCTGCCGATCCGGTTCTTCTTACGTTGGAAAAAGAAGCACTGCTGGACGACATTCCGATCATACGCCGCGATATGCAGTATTTTCTGCGGTGGATTTTAGCGGAGCATCAACCGGAACGGATATTAGAGATCGGAACAGCGGTCGGTTTTTCGGCGCTTTTTATGGCGAGATGTTCTGATGCTTGGATTGATACGATAGAAAACTATGCGCCGCGGATCGCGCAGGCGAAGGAGAATTTTGAAAAATATGATCCGGCGGGGCGCATCACGCTGTATGAAGGGGATGCGGAAGAGGTCCTGCCGACGCTTTCGCAAAAGTATGATTTTGTATTTATGGATGCGGCGAAGGGACAGTATCCCTTCTTTTTCAAAGAGGCAAAACGGCTGTTAAAAAAAGGCGGCGTTCTGCTTTCGGACAATGTGCTGCGGGAGGGCGATATATTAGAATCGCGGTTCATAATCGAGCGGCGCAACCGGACGATTCATAAGAGAATGCGTGCATTCTTAAAAGAACTGACGTCCAATTCGGATTTTGTGACGGATATTCTGCCCATCGGAGACGGCGTGGCGGTATCGGTGAAAACGCGGTAATTGTAATTAGGCTGGAGGAATTAGTAATTAAACCGGAGTTCGTGGGGCTTTCCTGAAAAAATATCTCCCACGGGAGAGACAACTCCCTTTGTGAGACATTTTCTTCAGGAAAGCAGCGAAGACTGATGAGAGAAAAATAGCGCTTGAAGAGGATTATTTTAAGAAACCAGCGAAGACCGATGAAAAAATTGGTTGGAGTGAAATAACCCGTGGGAAAACGGTGAAGACCAAATATTTTTGATAGTAGCAACACCCCAGAAACGAACGACCTGAAAGAAATATCTCACAAAGGGCGTTGTCCCGCCCGTGGGAGATATTTTTTCAGGGAGAGTAAATCTTGCGATAATCCCGCCAAAGAACGATAGATATGGAAACGAAAAAAACGAAAAAAAAACCTGAACTCCTGCTCCCCGCCGGGAGCCTGGAAGTCCTGAAAATCGCCGTCCTCTACGGCGCAGACGCAGTATATATCGGCGGGGAAGCATATTCCCTGCGGGCGAAAGCAACCAACTTTTCCTTTGAAGAAATGAACGAAGGCATAGCATTCGCTCATGCCCACGGCAAAAAGGTCTATGTGACGGCGAATATATACGCGCATAATGGCGACCTTACTGGGATAGCGGAATATTATAACGTGTTAAGCGATATGCCGCAGAAGCCCGATGCGCTGCTGATCGCCGATCCGGGCGTTTTTTCTCTTGCAAAGCGGATGCTAAAAGATATCCCCTTGCATATCAGCACACAGGCGAACACGACGAATTACGAAAGTGCGCGGTTTTGGCATGAACTTGGCGCAACACGGATCGTCTGCGCAAGGGAACTTTCGATACGGGAGATTGCCGAATTGCGGGAGAAGATGCCGCCCGACATGGAACTCGAAGCATTCGTCCACGGCGCGATGTGCATTTCTTATTCGGGACGGTGTCTGCTTTCAAATTATTTTACCGGCAGGGACTCCAACCGCGGCGCGTGTACGCACCCCTGCCGCTGGCAGTACGCCCTTGTCGAAGAGAGCCGTCCGGGCGAATATCTGCCGATTGAGGAAAACGAGCGCGGCACCTATATCATGAATGCCAAAGACCTGTGCATGGTGGCGCATATCCCGGAACTCGTTTCCGCCGGAATTGACAGCTTCAAAATCGAAGGGCGGATGAAGACGGCGCTGTATGTTGCCGCGGCGGCGCGTACCTACCGGCAGGCGATCGACGACTATTTTACGGATGAGGGGCTTTATGCCGAACGCATCCCGTATTACAACGAGCAGATTGCGGACTGTACGTTCCGGGGGTTCTCCACGGGGTTTTATTTCGGGAAGCCGTCGCATGAAGCGCATGTATATGACAATAGCGACTACATCAAGAACTACACCTATCTCGGCTTCGTTGAGGGGAAGCGGTCCGATAGCGGCGGGATTCTTTATAAAATCACGCAAAAAAATAAATTTTCTGTCGG
>CAJOQZ010000048.1 GCA_905236585.1 uncultured Lachnospiraceae bacterium | reverse complement strand
TATTCATAGATTTAGTACCTCCTGATAATATGAGTATACCATATATCGACTGCAAAGTAAAATTATTTATGTCGTTTACTATAAAAGGATTTTAAAACGGCAGTAAGGAAGCACACAAACGTAATCCGCAGTTTTTTCCCTCAATGCGCCGGCGATGCGGTTGAGCGTTCGGATGGACGGATTGGCGTTGGCGTTCTCCAACCGGCTGACATCGCCGCTTAATTCATGGTCGCGGTATTTAGCATCAAGTGGATGCCCGTTAACTAAATGGTCAATAACGGTTTGCAGCAATGAAATGTCACGCCCGCGCTTTTTTGCCAGCCTTAAATCACGCTTAAAGCGGTTGGAGGCAACGATTTTAATCGTCAGCAAGAACCTCATTTGCTAATTCGGCAAAAGAATCGTAGCGCTTGTACTTATCAGGATGCTTTTTCATATCGTCATATTCGTTCAATGCGGCAACGGTCTCATGGTTGGGAACATTGGAGGTAATCATAAAAGGTATGCCGCCTTCGCGGAGCGACTGCCTGACGAAAATATTGAAAGCCGTGGAAATATTCATGCCGAGACTGGAAAAAAGCCGGTCGGCTGCATCTTTTAAGTCCTTGTCCATGCGGATGCTGATGTTGGTTGTAGTTGATCGGGCCATAATGCGAAACCTCCTTCCGATACATACAATATAAAGCATTTGCACGAAAAATGCAATGCAAGATAAGAAAAATGGAGAAAAATAATGAGCAATCAACAGAATGTAGATTATTGGAGAAGGCTGCCGATTAAAGAGTTTCATATCGAGCAGACGATGTATTCTTTGGTTTATAACGAATCAAAGAATGATTTAGACTTGGAAGCGATTGGATTTATGGATAATTCCATGACCTATGGGGAATTATTTGTTTCTGTAGATGCTTTGGCAAAGTCATTCAAAGCAATGGGGATTCGGGCCGGAGATAACGTTTCCATTCTGACTATCAATATGCCGTTGGTTCAACAATGTTTGCTATCGTTGAGTAAAATTGGTGCAACAATGTCATGGATAGACTTGCGGACGCAGGAAAAGGAACTAATCCATTATATTAATGCGGGAAAAAGTAAGGCGGTAGTTGTCTTTGATGGTATACTACCTCTTGTCGAAAAGGTTGTTGATGATATAACGGCGGAACGGATTATTGTATGTTCTCCAAAGCAATACTTAGATCCTGCAAAGAGATTTTTTGCTAATTTGAAGGGGATAAAACTACCGGCGGAAGACAGATTCGTAAGATTTAACGATTTTATAAATGAAGGGAAGCATACTGCTGAAGTAAGTCCTGCGGATTTTAGAGCGGACAGACCTTCGCTTATAGTGCAATCCAGTGGAAGTACCGGAAAAGCAAAACAAATTGTTCATACGGAGAAGAATATCAATTCACAGGTTCAGAAGATGGCGTATATGGATATTCCGCTATATAAAGGCAATACCATGTTCGTAGCAGTTCCGCCGTTTATCATATACGGCTTGGCTACATCAATTTATACAAGTTTGGCCTTTACCATGAAAGCGGAAATGTGTCCTTTTGTTGAAGAAAACATTTTATATAACGGGTTAGGAAAGTTCGATATTGCCTTTGCTGTTCCACTGCATTATAGATTCATTTATGAACAACTTATGAAATTAAGTTGTGATATCAAGGTGTTGCGAAATGAAGATGGTATTAAATCAAGGAAGGAATTGAGAATCAAGGAAAAAGAATTAAAGAGGGTTCAGGATGGGCTTGCAAGGGTTAAGGTATTTGGTTCCGGGGGAGATAAAATAGGTGCTGAGGAACTGATTAAAATGCAACAGGCGTTTAACACACCAATAACCAATGGATTTGGAAATAATGAGTGCCTTGGACCGACGATCGTAAATCCGGTGTATGTAAACAAACCGGGAACCGTTGGAATACCGCTACATGGCGTGGATGTAAAAATTGTTAATCCTGATACCGGGGAAATACTACAACCGGGCGTGATAGGAGAACTATATGTTTCGTCTGATAATTTGTTTGTTGAGTACTTAAACAATGGGGATGAAACAAAGAAAATAAAAGTCAACGACGAAAATGGAAAACCGTGGGTTAAAACAGGGGATTTATGTATCATTGATGCCGATGGTTTTATCACGCCGATGGGAAGAAGCAGACGGTTAATCATAAAAGACGCTTTCAAAATTGCGCCGGATACAATCGAAGATGTTCTGCTGACGCTGCCTTTTATAAAGGAATGCGTGGTGATTGGTGTTGCGGATGATAAATTCGGCAGCGTTCCGATGGCATTTGTAGAAGTAGACAATAATGATATGGATGTGGTAGCGGAAATGAAAAAGAAGTGTTATGAAGAACTGCCGGATTATGAAGTGCCCTCATATTTTGAAGTAATAGAAAAAATACCATATACGCCAAATGGAAAGCACGACTTTAGGAAACTGGAAGAATGGGGGAATCAGATGTTGGCAGAGAGGATGAGTAGTAATACTTAGGTTATGTAACCATAAAAAAATCGCCGGAAACGGCACATCAAAGAAAGGAGTTTTTCAAAATGGAACAGAAGACAATTACACCAAAGGAACGGAAAGCAATGGAGAAGGTAAAGCGTGCTAATGCAGAGTTTGTCAAGGTCAGACGCGAACAGAAGAAGCGGCCCCCTCTTTTCATGAAAACATCGGGAATGACCTGATTGAAAACATTGTAAGACGCACCATCGGCAAGACAACCTATGTTACCAGCCTGCACTTTAAGGAGCAGGGACAGACCCTTTTCGCAGAAACTTAAAAGAGTGCTGAAAACTGATGCCAATATTTAAAAATCATAGTGACAAAAATGTCACTTAGATGTATAATGATGTCACTATAACAGAGAGGTGATGCAAATATGAATCTTGGCAAGGAAACCGAGACGCTGGAATTTAAAAAGACAACAGGTGAAATGAAGGCAGCGATGATTTCCATAGCGTCTATATTGAATAAGCATGGGGTAGGAACATTATATTTTGGTGTCAAGCCCAATGGTGATGTTGTAGGTCAGGACGTTTCGGAATCTTCATTGAGGGATGTATCAAGAGCCATATATGAGAATATCAAGCCCCAAATCTACCCTGTAATCAACGAGGAGGTTATTGATGGAAAACATCTGATAAAGGCTGAGTTCAGTGGGGATAATACACCGTATTCTGCAGCTGGAAGATACTACCTGCGAACAGCAGATGAAGATCGGGAAGTAGCACCGGAGGAATTAAAGGTATTCTTCGAGGCTAATAAATACCGTACAAAGTGGGAGATGGATAGATCCACGGCAGAAGCTGATAAGGTGGATAGATCTGCCGTAAAAACGTTTTGGCAGAGAGCTGTGGAGGCAGGCAGACTTCCGAAGGGCAAATATAATACTCCTATAATCCTTAACAGATTCGGACTTATACAAGCCAATTATTTGACCAACGCAGGCGAGGCATTATTTGGGAATACGCACCCAATATCTTTGAAGGTGGGAGTGTTTGCAACAGATGAAAAGTTGACAATTCTCGACATGGGATTGTTTGAGGATAATATTATCAAACTTTTAGACAAATCGGAAGAGTATATTTTTAAAAATATACGCTGGCGAGTGGAAATAAACAAGATGGAGCGGGACGAAATACCGGAAATCCCTGCTGCTGTTATAAGAGAGGTTCTTGCAAATAGCTTTGCACATGCAATTTATGGAGGAAGAACGCATCACGAGATATGTATTCATCCGGGAATGATAACTATATATAGCCCAGGAGATTATGCCAGCAAATATATGCCGGAGGAGTATATTAAGGAACATCATGAATCTGCACTAAGAAACGATACAATCTCAAAGATGCTATATCTCTGCAAGAGAATAGAACAGTTCGGAAGTGGATTCAAAAGAATAGATAGTTTGTGTAAAGATGCAAAAGTGAAGTATTCATACGAGAACACGAGGAATGGATTTAAGTTTATTCTCTATCGTAATCAAATTCATAGTGACACTCAAAGTGACATTTTGGATGTCACTTTGGATGTCACTTTAAATGGAACAGAGAAAGCGGTATACGCAATTTTGAAGCAGAAACCAGATTCTTCCAGAGAGGAAATATCCGAAAAAATATCCAAAACAGTGAGAACTGTTCAAAGGGCTTTGGATTCACTTAAGGACAAAGGATATATTAAGCGTGAGGGATCAAGACAGTATCCTCTTTGGCAGATTCTAAAATAATCATACACTATTTTATCAAGGGATCGGAGCAAAATCCGGTCCTTTTTCATGTCCAAATTTAGAACGGTTTTCGGGCATTTTCACAAGAAAAAGTACAAGAAACTATTGACAAGTAGCATCAGGAGTTACATCATGATCTTTGGAATAAGTGATGTGACATATGCGGCGACACAGGATCGATTCATTTGCCATAAATATTGAAACAATTAACCGATTGTCCGTCTGTCGACAAGATTGGCTGGATACTATGACAAGGGGAGATGTATGTTGCCGGAAATACATATTCGGTAATATGTGTATGGGGTAAAAATACTTCATGAAATGAGTTCTGATCGAAAGAAGATTTTTTTGGAGGAGAGATAGATGGAGAGGATAGGGAGCCTCCTGTGTAGGTTTATTCCTTTATATGAATTATAGCGCCGATAATGCGAGAACACAATGAAAATATGTGAGGATAGTGTGTGAAAAGTGTGCTAGAATTTGTGAGTAGGAAAATAAGGTCAATGCACGAACATCATCCATGAAAGGGTTTGTTGTGGTTTTTGTAGGATTTTTCTTTCGAGGGAGACATCCATGTTTGGACAGAAAATATTTGCCAAGATACATAATTACACAAACGTAATCCGCAGTTTTTTCCCTCAATGCGCCGGCGATGTGGTTGAGCGTTCGGATGAACGGATTGGCGTTGGCGTTCTCCAACCGGCTGACATCGCCGCTTAATTCATGGTCGCGGTATTTAGCATCAAGCGGATGCCCGTTAACTAAATGGTCAATAACGGTTTGCAGCAAAGAAATGTCACGCCCGCGCTTTTTTGCCAGCCTTAAATCACGCTTAAAGTGGTTGGAGGCAACGATTTTAAGCGTCAGCAAGAACCTCATTTGCTAATTCGGCAAAAGAGGATGGAATTAACCGATATTTTATAGCAAGCCATCCTACACCATCAGACCTCTCAAATAATCCAATATCCCGCCTTTCATTATCAAATCCCGCTCCTCGACGGACGCAATGAGTTTTTCGAGTTTTTCTTCTTCGCCCGCCTCGTCGTAACATTCGCCGAGCAGCGTGTAAATGGAAGAGATCGTCGCGTGTTCCCTGACCGCAAATTCCAATACGGGAATGGACTGTGCATAGAGGCTGTTTTCCATCAAAAGTTTTGCGTAATCGCACAACAGCACTTCGAGCCGGTCAAAATTCTCGCCGACCGACTGCATATAATCAAAATTGTCCGTGCCGTAGGCAAGCCGGATGTCGGTATTTGTCATATCATTTAAGTTTAGGATCGGCAGATTGGCAAGGCACTTAAGTTCCTCTTCGGTCATCGCCGCCTCGTCCGAATCCAAGATGCCGATGGGAAAAGCATCCAGCGGAACGTGGATGTAAGCGATCTCGGACAAGTCTTTTTTCGGCGTTTTTTTTGCGGCGTCTTCACGAGACCAAAAGTCCGCGTCCCGCTTCATGCGTTTTCTTTCTAAATTGGCGCGATACGCCGCCGTTGACACGACGAAGATCAAAAAAATGGTAAAAATCGGAAACGGTGTGTGCATGGTGTAATTCCCTTGAAAATATATATTTTGCCACCTATTTTATGATGTTGGGGTCAAAACCCGATATCCGGAGCGTTCCGCACTTCGTGCTCCCACGCTCCTCCCACATTTCGCACTCTCGTGGCGCTTTCGCCCCACTTCGTGCTCAATGTGGGGCGGGTCATAAAGTCTCTCACCCACTTTTGTGCAAGCACAAAGCGGGTTCGGACTTTTGACCCTGATATCATTTTATCACATATTCGTCTTGGAAAAAACACTCGATTATGATAAGATAGACTGAATGTTACGATTCACGACGTCACCGGGGAGAAAAGACAGTCGGTTGCGTCGTGGACGGCATCGGTTAAATTATGAAAGATGAAAGGGGCGGCAGAGCCGCCGGTGCGAAAGGATATTCATGGAAGTCGGCAAAGTACCGGAAAACGTATTAAAACGGTCGGTGATCGACCGCCTTGCACAAAAGCGGGACGAAGTGATCTTAGGCTCGGCAGTCGGAGAGGACTGTGCGGCGATCGAACTGGCGCCGGACGAGATCGTCGTGATGTCGACCGACCCGATTACCGGAACGGCAAAAGATATCGGGGCGCTGTCGGTGCTGGTTACGGTTAACGACCTTGCCTCCGCAGGAGCGGAGCCGATCGGCATTATGTTGACCGTACTGCTTCCGCCGGGGACGGAGGAAAAGGAACTGCGGGATATCATGACGCAGGTCAACGCGGCGTGCGCCGAGAATCAAATACAGGTCGTCGGCGGGCATACGGAGGTGACGAACGTCGTCAATCAGCCGGTGATTTCCGTCACGGGCGTCGCAAAGGTAAAAAAGGGACATCTGATTTCCACCGGAGGGGCAAAGCCGGGGATGGATCTCGTTGCAACCAAATGGGTCGGCATCGAGGGGACGTCTATCATTGCAAAGGAAAAAGAAGCGGAATTAAGCGGCGTATTTCCTCCGGATTTTTTGGAGACGGCAAAAGCATTCGACCAATATCTGTCTGTTCTGCCGGAGGGCAGGATCGCAGCCGCGCACGGAGCCGCTGCGATGCACGATGTCACGGAGGGCGGCATCTCCGGCGCATTATGGGAAATGGCGGAAAGTTCGGGAGTCGGAATCGAAGTCGAAGCAAAGGACATTCCGATACGCCAGGAGACGATAGAGATTGCCGAGCATTACGGGATCAACCCTTATGGATTGATATCAAGCGGATGTATGCTGATTGCAACAACCGACGGCACGGGGCTTATTAAAAAACTATCAGATGCGGCAATACCTGCAGCCGTTATAGGAAAAGCAACGGAAGGCAAAGACCGCATCCTGCATATGGACGGAATTACACGCTATCTTGAACCGCCGAAAACGGATGAACTATATAAGGTATTATAACCACGGAGGGAACCAAATTGGAAGAAAAACTCTTAAACTACATTGAAAAAAATGCCCGCATCGACATAAAGGAACTCGCCGTCCTTATGGGAGAAGACGAGACGGCAGTCATGAACACCTTGGAAAAACTCCGCGCCGACAACATCATCTGCGGCTACCACACTTTAATCAACTGGGACGCCGTCGGCATTGAAAAGGTCAACGCCTTGATTGAAGTCCGCGTGACGCCCCAGCGCGGCATGGGGTTCGACAAGGTGGCACAGTATATCTACAACTACCCCGAGGTCAACGCGGTCTACCTGATCTCCGGCAATTTCGACTTCATGGTGACGCTCGAAGGGAAAACTCTTCGTGAAGTATCCGAGTTTGTCACGGAAAAATTATCGACAATCGATTCGGTGCAGTCGACGCGGACGAACTTTATTTTGAAAAAATACAAAGACCACGGTACGATCATGGCAAAGGAAGTGCGCGACGAAAGGATGAAGATGGTACTATGAGAAATCCGTTATCCCAAAGAATCACAACGATCCAGCCGTCCGGCATCCGAAAGTTTTTCGATATCGTCAGCGAGATGAAGGACGCGATCTCCCTCGGCGTCGGGGAACCGGATTTTGACACCCCTTGGCGCATTCGGGAAGAGGGCATCTATTCGCTTGAACAGGGGCGTACTTTCTACACATCCAACGCCGGTCTTGCGGAGTTGAAAGATGCGATTGCGGAGTATTTGAGCCGCCGCTTCGACTTGACCTATAATCCGAAAAAAGAAATGCTCGTTACGGTCGGCGGAAGCGAGGCGATCGACATCGCGCTTCGGGCGATGCTTGATCCGGGAGACGAAGTCTTGATCCCTCAGCCGAGTTATGTATCCTATGAGCCGTGTACGATTTTAGCGAACGGCAAGCCGGTCATCATCAACCTAAAGGCGGAGAATGAATTTCGTTTGACGGCGCAGGAACTGGAAGAAGCGATTACGGACAAAACAAAAATTTTGGTTTTGCCGTTTCCAAATAATCCGACGGGCGCGATCATGGAAAAAAAGGATTTGGAAAGCATTGCGGAGGTCGTTATCCGGCATGACCTGTTCGTATTGACGGATGAGATTTATGCGGAGCTGTCCTATGCGGGGGATCATGTGTCGATTGCGTCTCTGCCGGGGATGCGCGATCGGACGGTATATATCAACGGGTTTTCCAAGGCATACGCGATGACAGGCTGGCGCTTGGGCTATGTCTGCGCGCCGCAGGTGATTTTGGAGCAGATGATGAAGATCCATCAGTTTGCGATCATGTGCGCGCCGACCACCAGCCAGTATGCGGCGATTGAGGCGGTACGGCATTGCGACGAGGAAGTTGCGGCAATGCGCGACGAATATAATACCAGACGGCGGTATCTTGTGAACCGGTTTTTGCAAATGGGGATTGAATGCTTTGAACCGTTCGGGGCGTTCTACATCTTCCCGTCGATTCAAAAATACGGGATGACGTCGGAGGAATTTGCCACGAGGTTTTTGAACGAGAAAAAGGTCGCGGTCGTTCCGGGGACGGCGTTCGGCGCCAGCGGCGAAGGATTTATCCGCATCTCCTACGCGTATTCCCTTGAGAATTTGAAGATCGCGATTGACCGCATGGAAGAATTTGTAAAAGGAATGTAACTGTTCAGAGTAGTGGAACAGTTACAAAGAAATCTAAGATATGAATATTGTTCTGTTAGAGCCGGAGCAGCCGGGGAATACGTTTAATATCGGACGAACCTGCGTCGTGACGAATACGTCGCTGCATATTATCTATCCCATTCCTTTCCGGCTTCACGACAAGAGGCAGTCGCGGGCGGGCTTGGACTACTGGGACAAGGTGGATCTGCACACCTATGTGGATTGGGAGGATTTTATCTTGCAGCATGCACACGCGCAGATATTTTACGCGACGACCAAGGCGAAAAAGACTTACGCGGATGTAAGATATGACGCGGATGCGTATATTGTTTTTGGAAAAGAGAGCGCAGGGATTCCCGAGGAGATATTGGTGGAGCATCCGGATGACTGCATCAGGATTCCGATGTATGGAGACAGCCGGTCTTTGAATCTGTCCAATTCCGCGGCGGTCATATTATACGAAGCGCTTCGGCAACAGGATTTTTTGGGTCTGCAGAACGAAGGAAACTTACATCGGCTGTCATGGACGGAATAATGGGTATTATCAAAGCGACACAACTGGTACATGAATATTTCCGCCGGGACGAGGAAGGAAACGTTTCGGGGATTTCTACTGCCTTAGACCATGTGGATTTGGAGGTCGAAGCCGGACAGTTCATTGCAATTTTAGGTCATAACGGTTCGGGGAAGTCGACGCTGGCAAAACACATCAACGCGCTTCTTACGCCGTCGGAGGGGACGATCTTTGTCGACGGAAAAGATACGGCTAAGCCGGAGAATGAACTGTCGATCCGCCAGAGCGCGGGGATGGTTTTTCAAAATCCCGACAACCAAATCATAGCGTCGGTTGTGGAAGAGGATGTGGGTTTTGGCCCGGAGAACATCGGCGTTCCGACGGACGAGATCTGGCAGCGGGTCGAACACGCGCTGCGCTCGGTCGGCATGTGGAAATACCGCAGCAAGTCGCCGAACCGTCTTTCGGGCGGACAGAAGCAGCGCGTCGCGATCGCGGGCGTTATGGCGATGGAGCCGAAATGCATCGTTATGGATGAGCCGACGGCGATGCTTGATCCCGACGGACGCAAAGAGGTCATCCGCGTCGCGCATGAATTGAATCAAAAAAAGCAGGTGACGGTGATTCTGATCACGCATTACATGGAAGAGGTGGTCGGCGCCGATTACGTATACGTCATGGATCACGGCAATATCGTGATGCGGGGGACGCCGCGAGAGATTTTTTCACAGGTTGATACATTGAAAAAATACCGGCTGGATGTGCCGCAGATCACGCTTTTGGCGCATGAACTAAAAGAGGCGGGGCTTGCATTGCCGGACGGGATATTGACGGCGGACGAACTGCTGAGTGCATTAAAAAAAATGTAATGCAACTGTTCGGGCATCTGAACAGTTACGCTGGAAATACGGAGCGAGACGCGTTATGTCTTTAATCTTATCAAATGTCAGTTACGTATATAACGTCGGCACGGCGTATGAAGTACGGGCGCTCGACCATATTGATCTGCAGATCGACGAGGGGGAGTTTATCGGGATCATCGGGCATACCGGTTCGGGGAAGTCTACGTTGATCCAGCATTTCAACGGGCTTATGACTGCAACGGAAGGCGATATTTATTATAACGGGGAAAACATCTATGATCGGGATTTTGACAAAAAACGGCTGCGGACGCGGGTGGGAATGGTCTTCCAGTATCCCGAACATCAGCTGTTTGAAACGACGGTCTTAGAGGATGTCAAATTCGGACCGCGCAATCAGGGGTTAAGCGAAAATGATGTAACGACCCGGGCGATTGAGGCGTTGGTGTCGGTCGGGTTCCCGTCGGAGTTTTACGAGCAGTCGCCTTTTGAACTGTCCGGCGGACAAAAGCGGCGCGTGGCGATCGCGGGCGTGCTGGCAATGGACCCGGAAGTTTTGATTTTGGATGAGCCGACTGCGGGGCTCGACCCGAAAGGCCGCGACGAGATACTGGACATGATTGCGGCGACGCACGAACGCCGGAACAACACGGTTATTTTGGTGTCGCACAGTATGGAGGATGTGGCGAAGTACGTTGACCGCATCATTACTGTGGACAGCGGAAAAATATTTATGGACGGAACGCCGCGCGAGGTGTTTTCGTATGCGAGGGAATTGGAAAGCGTGGGGCTGGCGGCACCGGCGGTTACGTATTTTATGCACCGTCTGGCGGACGAGGG
>CAJOQZ010000047.1 GCA_905236585.1 uncultured Lachnospiraceae bacterium | reverse complement strand
CCCGTTCAAAATCGCGTCGATAATGCCGCGGGTGTCCTTGATGGAGATGCGCTTGCCCGTGCCGTTCCAGCCGGTGTTCACAAGGTATGCCTTCGCGCCGGATTTTTCCATGCGTTTTACCAGTTCGTCGCCGTACTTCGTCGGATGCAGTTCCAAGAACGCCTGTCCGAAGCATGCAGAGAATGTCGGGGTCGGCTCGGTGATGCCGCGCTCCGTGCCCGCTAATTTTGCCGTGAAGCCGGACAGGAAATAATACTTGCACTGATCCGGCGTCAGAATCGAAACCGGCGGCAGCACGCCGAACGCGTCCGCCGAGAGGAAGATGACGTTCTTCGCTTCGGGACCTGCGGAAATCGGGCTGACATTTTTCACGATTTTTTCAATGTGGTCGATTGGATAGGAAACACGCGTGTTCTCCGTCACGCTCTTGTCTGCGAAGTCAATCTTGCCGTCGCCGTCCACGGTAACATTTTCCAACAGCGCGTTGCGGCGGATTGCGTTATAGATGTCGGGTTCGCTGTCCTTGTCAAGATTGATGACCTTCGCATAGCAGCCGCCCTCGAAGTTGAATACGCCGTTGTCGTCCCAGCCGTGCTCGTCATCGCCGATGAGAAGGCGCTTCGGGTCGGTGGAAAGCGTCGTCTTGCCGGTTCCCGAAAGACCGAAGAAGATCGCCGTATTCTTGCCCTCCATATCGGTATTCGCCGAGCAGTGCATCGCCGCGATCCCTTTTAACGGAAGATAATAATTCATCATGGAGAAGATGCCCTTCTTCATTTCGCCGCCGTACCATGTATTGATGATGACCTGCTCGCGGCTTGTGATGTTGAATACAACCGCCGTCTCGGAATTAAGACCGAGTTCCTTGTAGTTTTCAACTTTTGCTTTGGATGCGTTGTAAACTACAAAATCCGGCTCAAAGTTCTTCGCCTCTTCTTCTGTCGGCATGATAAACATATTCTCGATAAAATGCGCCTGCCACGCCACTTCCATAATGAAACGAAGCGCCATGCGCGTATCCTTGTTCGCACCGCAGAATGCGTCCACGACGAACAGCCGCTTGTCGCAAAGTTCCTTGCGGGCAATCTCTTTTACCGCCGCCCAAGTCTCTTCGCTTGCGATATGGTTGTCATTCGGATATTCGTCGGTCGTCCACCAAACCGTATCCTTGGAATTTTCATCCATAACAATGAATTTGTCCTTGGGGGAACGGCCCGTATATATGCCGGTCATAACGTTCACCGCGTCGAGTTCGGTCAAAACGCCTTTGTCGAAGCCCTCTAAATCCGGCTTCATCTCCTCCTCGAATAAAAACTCGTACGACGGGTTGTAAACGATTTCCGTCGTGCCGGTAATGCCGTATTTGGTAAGATCTAACTCTGCCATTGTGCCACCTCTCACTTTCCTAAAAGAATTTGAAAAAAAACAAACTCTATCATACCGATAACAGGCGTTTTTGTCAATTTTTTCCCTTGTTTTTCTCACGCAAATCAACTTTTGGCAACTTTTGTGCTTTAGAACAAAGACTTCTCTGTGTGAGGTTAAGGCATTCTTGCCGTCGAATACGGGAATATGTTTGTTCCCAATGCACGATTGGTGCAAGATTGGACGAAAATCAATTTCCGTGCATTTTTTCTTATATCATGGAAAAAGAGGAAGCCAAGTGCTATAATTCATAGACGGAACATATAATTACAATTTTCATACGGGAGGCAGCATATGGGTTTTATTTTTGACATGATATTCCTAATCATTCCTCTGTGTTTTGTCATTTTCATCATTGCGGCGACGATCAACATCGTACCGCAGCAGACGGTCGTGATCGTCGAACGTTTCGGCAAGTTCCACGTAGCATGGAATGCGGGGCTGCATTTCAAGATACCGATCATTGACGTGATCGCGAACCGTGTATCCTTAAAAGAGCGCGTCCTCGACTTTCCGCCGCAGGGCGTCATCACAAAGGACAACATCACGATGCAGGTGGATTCGGTCGTGTTCATGCAGGTGTTTGATGCGAAAAAATACACCTACGGCGTGGAAAATCCGATCTTCGGCATCGAAAACTTAGTCGCGACCAATCTGCGAAATGTAATCGGCGAACTGACGTTGGACGAAGCGCTGACAAGCCGCGATATGATTAACGCGAAAATGAGCGAGTCGATCGACGCAGCGACCGACCCATGGGGCATCCGCGTCAACCGCGTAGAACTGAAGGACATCCAGCCGCCGAAAGAAATCACCGACGCGATGTCGAAGGAAATGAAGGCGGAACGTGAAAAACGCCAGGCGCTCCTTGAAGCGGAGGCGCATAAGCAGTCGATCATCACCCGCAGCGAGGGCGACAAAGAGGCGAAGATCCTTGCGGCACAGGCGGAACAGGAAGCACAGATCGCTCTTGCAAAAGGCAAGGCGGAGTCCATCCGTCTGGTCTATGACGCGGAGGCAAGCGGAATCGAGCGGTTGAACGAGGCGAAAATTTCCGAATCCGTTCTCCGGTTAAAAGGAATCGAAGCGTTGAAAGATATTTCCGACGGCAACAGCACCAAGGTTTTCATGCCGACCGAGATCACGCAGGCAGTTTCCTCTCTCGGCATCTTAGGCGAGGCATTGGGCATCGGCGATTCCACCAAGGCAAACCCCAAACCGCCGAAAGTCGACGTTTTGCAGAAAGACCCTTGTCTGGATGACGAAAGCAGCAAGATCAGCCATGAGGACCACCTGATCGAACACGGGATACGGACGAATTTGGAAGCGAGACGGTAAAGGGAAAAATCAAACGGGATGCCGGTCATTTCGGCATCCCGTATTTTTATTTTCCCATACTGCTTCTAATTTCACGGATTTCCTCGATTGCCTCTTCGAAGCCCTCCACCGTCAATAATTTTTCAATAATTTCCTTATCGCTTTTTCCTTCTTTTACTTCAGTAATTACGAAGTTTCTAAATTCTCGCGCCGTCATGTCTGTTCCTCCTCTACTTCATGGTATGGTAATTATACATCAATTCCGCAATATCCGCAATAATCGCCCCGTAATCGTCGTTTCCGTGCTTCGTTAAAATAATGATAATGTACGGCTCGTCGTCAAGGACGATCCCTGCGTCATGGTAATAATCCCCGTAATATCCATATTTGTGCATAACCGGAATATCGTTGATTTTCAAAAAATTCCCGTAATTGTTGATAAAATAAGATGTTAACTCCTCGTTATCCTTTGCCAGTTCATAGAGTTTTTTCCAATAGATCATCTGATCGTTTACCGTGGTATCCCCGTAGTCATCCCGCGTCGAAAGGGTATACTGCGCACCTAAAAGCATGCCGTAACTGCGCAGTTTGTCCCTGCCGATGTAGTCTACCAGATGCTCATGCGCCTCGTTGCTGCTTTTATAGATTGCATTATAAAGGTAGAGTTTGATCTCCGCATTTGGGCTTTCTTTTTCATAGAGATAATCCGCGTCCAGGGTCTTGATCAAACTGGCGCCGTAGTATAACTGATCCTCCCGGTACAAATAAGAATCGCCGGTCACGAGATTGTAGTAGCCGACCGAAACTTCATAACCGTGCGTCTTCAGATAGTCCGTCAAATAATCGCGGACGCCCTCATCCCGCCGCACCGTCACCGTTCGGCTCGCCCGGCTCTCATTGCCCGAAGAATCCCGCACGGAATAGTTGAGCCGGTAGATTCCCTCTTTTGACGAATCAACCTCGCCCGTCACAATGATCTTATCCGTGATGTCGCCGTCGTAATTGTCAAACGCAGCCGCGCCCTCTTCCACATAAGAATCCCCCGGGCGCATCAGGACGTCAGCGGCTCCTTCGAGTTCAAGCGCTGGCTCCACGTCATCGACCACATGCACCGTGCGCGTTAAAAAAATCGGATAGCCCCATGACGGCAGATGATAGTTGAGGCGGTATTTGCCGATGACTTCCGTGTTCACTTCGCCGCGGATCTGCACGTCTTCACTTAGCGCTTTGTCAAAAACAATGGCGACGCAGCCCGGCTCTATATATGGATTCCCGACACGGACATCCATATTTTTTTCCCCGTTCAAGATGAAGGTGATATTGTTTTTCACGAAACGTACGCCAAAAACAGCCCCTGCTGCCGCTGCCGCTAAAATCATCAGGAGAAGGATGTATTTTAAGTTTTTTTTGAACCAATGCTTCAAGACTGTCCGTTTATTCCCGCTAAAAAATTCAAGTCCGCCCCGGCGGACTTGGCGCCGGATTGGCGGTCATTTTAGCGACCTTTCTCTGCAAATCTGTGCGCATCCCGATTCTGCTACCTGCCCGCCAACTGCATCAGCATCCTGATCGTATCCACATCCTGCGCGCTCAGCCGGATATTGGACTCATAGGCATCCCCGTCCGGCGGCGTTACTTTCACCTCAATTACGCTTCCCTCTTTTACCGCGTTCCGGCTTACTGCATGGAAAAACGGCCGCACTTTCGGATGTCCCTCAAAAAACTGTTCCATTCTTTGTTTCATTTGTATCAGTTCCATTGGATTCATATCGTTTTCTCCTCGTATTTCGTCTATGAAAACCAATCCCTTCGCATTTCCATATTGATTTTACCCAAAATGCGTTTGTTCTTCAAGTTCAACGTATTCCGCGCCAAGCGGAAATCAATTTCTTCCAATCTTGCCGTACAAACGCTCCTTAAGTGTTCGACGGCAAAAATGCCTTAACCTCACACTTAAGGAGCGTTTGTTCTCAATATAAAAGTTGATTTTCCTGAATCCGCGCCAAGCGGGTAAGGAGTGGTGTTTTCGT
>CAJOQZ010000046.1 GCA_905236585.1 uncultured Lachnospiraceae bacterium | reverse complement strand
GATCACGAAGAAAAGGTTCAGCGCCGTGTTCACGAGACCCGCAATGACAAGTACGCCGAGCGCACGCCTCGTATCTCCGCGGCTTCTTAAGATGGACGCGCCGTAATTGTAGACGGCAAGAAACGGCATGCAGACGCAGTATAACCGAAGGTAAAGCACCGCCGCGTCAAATACATTTTCCGGTGCCTGTGTGATGGCAAGAAGGGGGCGCGATGCAATCATGCCCAACAGCATCAAAACTACGCCGACCGTCAGCGAAACGAAAAACATCGCGCGAATTGCGCCCTTAACCTTATGCGTGTCCCCTCGTCCGATCAGGCCAGCAATGATGACGTTGACCGCGACGGAAACGCCCCCGAGAAGTCCTACGATCAGGTTGACGATCGGGCTGTTCGCGCCGACCGCCGCCATTGCCTCACTTCCGGCGAAGTGCCCGACAACCGCTACGTCAATGGAATTGAACAACTGCTGCAGGATCGAACTTAACGCAAGCGGCAGCGCAATGGCAAGAATGTTTTTCAACATCGCCCCGTGCAGCATATCCATTTGCTGTGTAGGGCGTTTTGTAGCAACAGACATGAATGATCTCCTTTTCTCAAATACGTATAAGATAATAACACATTATAGCATGGAATGACGGTTTTGGAATCTAAAGATTGCTTGTTCTCAACACAAAAGTTGATTTCCGTGTCAGACAGGTGCTCTATGTCTTTACCGATTTTTTCAAAAGTTCCGTTTCTTCAATATTATACTCGTAAAAAACATCCATGTTTTCTTCAAATAGAAAAAATGTCTCACGGAAGAAGCAGCGCCCTTTGTGAGACATTTCTTTCTATTACAATATAATTATTGGTCGGATGTCTTGCGATTCTATTTTATTTTGACGCGTTGGTGAACAAGCCGATTGGGGAATAAGCGTTTTAGTCCGGAAAACGGCTGCCCTGCACTGCCGCGTTTCTGATTATTGTTTCCGCGTCCTCAACAGCCTTAAGAAATGCGCCGTGATGATCCCGGATATACCGGATGTCCTTGTTTTTCGCGGCTTTTTCCAGATTTCTTGCCTGTTCGCTGCAGGAAGTAAATCCGATGATCCTTAGATTGCTTTTCATAGCGTGGACAACGATTTCATACCCGTGCATATCCTCGCTCGCATAAAATGCACGCAATTCCTCCAGCCTTTTTTCACAAGACGGAATAAAATCATCTAACAATTCAAAATATAGCGACGCATTCCCACCGCAGTATTTCATCCCCTCTTCCAGACCGACGCCGGACGCTATAAGGGCGTTGGTATCGTATCCTTCCTGCCCGCCAAAGTCCCCGGACCCATCGGCATCGTCTTCGTCCTCCGGTTCAAATTCCAGGATTTCATCCGCTGTCGCGGGAGCCGATTCCTGAACATCTTCCCCATCCAACGTCTTATCCCCGCTCCTGTCCGTATATGCGTCCTGTGGAAGATAGGCAGACAGTTTCTCTACCAAATGCCTGATCTCAATCGGCTTGGAGAGATAGTCGGTAAATCCTTCCTTCAGGTAATTCTCTCTTGCTCCGACTACGGCATTTGCCGTCAGCGCGATCATAACCGTCTCATTGGGTATCAGACCGCTTTCTCTTAGCCGGTGGAGCGTCTCTATGCCATCCATCTCCGGCATCATGTGATCCAGAAAAACGATGTCATAGGTGTTTTCTTTCATAAGGTTTATCGTTTCCGCTCCCGATGCCGCCTCATCCGGTTTAATGCCGCAAAGTTTCAGAAGGTTCCTTGTCACCTTAAGGTTCATGTCGTTGTCATCCACCATCAGTATCCTCGCGCTCGGAGCGTATATGATATCTTCCCTGCTCTCCCGGATTTTGCTCTCCTTCAGCCGGCTTTTATAATCCCCGATCGGCGTATCATCGATGACGTCCTGAACAATGACAAAAGAGAAAACCGAGCCCTTTCCGTAGGTGCTGTCCACCTGCAGCCTGCCATCCATCATATGCAGCAGGTTCGTAACAATGGACATGCCAAGTCCTGTTCCCTCTATGCTGTGATTCCTTAACTCATCAAGCCGCTCAAAGGATTCAAAGAGCCTTTGTCTATCCTCGCTGCGGATTCCTATGCCCGTATCTTTTACAGCGACGGCGATGGATACCTTTTTATCCTTTTTTTCTGAAACCTTTACGGAAAGCGTGACGCTGCCTTTTTCCGTATATTTTACAGCATTTGTGAGCAGATTCATGATAACCTGGGAGAATCGCAGGTTGTCTCCCAATAATCTGCACGGCAGCCCCTCGTCGATATCCATGATAAAGGCAAGCCCTTTTTCATCCGCCCTATGGACGATGGATTGATACAGGTCATTGATGAAAGAAGTCGTGCCATATTCCACCGGTACGATCTCCATTTTTCCTTCCTCAATCCTTGAAAAATCCAGGATGCTGTTGATAATCGACAGCAGCGTGTTCCCCGCCGAATCAATATTGCCCGAATACTCAAGGATATCCGCATCATCGGATTCTCTTAAGATCATTTCATTCATTCCAAGGACAGCATTGATCGGCGTGCGGATTTCGTGGGACATTTGCGCAAGAAAATCCGACTTCGCGTGATTGGCATCCGCCGCGATTTTTGCAAGTTTCTCATTTTCTTCATTCATTTCGACAAGTTCTTTCAACTTGTCTTTATAGACATTGTTTTGAAACTTGACGATGACTCCGATGATCAAAGCGTCAATAAGGAGGCTCTGCACGACGTCAACATACATGGCTCCTTTTTCCAGCGTGATCACCGTTGACGGATAGTAATAGGTGTGAATAAAACAAAACAGCGTTGCCGCCACCTGTAAAAACAGCAGGATATAGAAGAGCATGCCTTCAAGCAGAAGAAAGTTGAAAATGATGCCTAAAAGGTACCAGTATCCCATGCCTCCATACAGCCCGCCGTCCGTATAGAACATAAATGGGAACAATACAAGGGTCACTACGGAAACGATTAGAAATGCGGCGGCATTGGTATTATTTTTTTTGTTTGCGATATAATACCCGATCAGCAATACCACGTCTGCGGCAAATATCGCCGCATTCTGAATCATCGGCAGCCCTATGGCGACTGATATCGTAAGCGCAAACACCCCTCCGCAAAAACCGCCGATGTCTATGATATTGAACAGTACCTTTCGGATGTCTCCTTGTGTTCTTTTTTCTCTAAGGATCGTTATCAGTTGCTTTATCATATCCGTTTCCACCCTGTGTCGGCATATGCCGTCATTCAAACCAATTCTAAAAAATGCAGACGGCTCTATGCATCTGTTGCATTTTAATCTTATGGAGGAATGATTTCAACCCATTTGTGATAAACGTCAGGATTTTGGGATAAACGTCGAATTATGGCAGAATAATCCTGTCTCGCATGTTATTATTTTATACATTTTTTTGATAAAACTTCCAACAGTTGTCATGTTGTATTTTACAAATATATGCAATCGCAATTTACAAATGTGGCATAAAGACAAAAGGGATGCGCGTAATAGCATCTCTCTTGACAGCAGTACCACAAGATGATACCATGCAAACATGAATAGCAAGAATAAAAAGACATACCGAGAGATATATACCGATCCGGTGAAAGCGGATATCGTTTGGACTGATATTGAGGCGCCTTTTGTGGCTCTGGGGGCTAAAATTTCAGAAGGAAACGGTTCACGTGTGCAGATAGAACTGAATGGAGAAAGAGCAGTGTTTCACAGACCGCATCCAGACAGTACAACAGATAAAGGAGCGGTAAAATCGGTTCGTAGGTTTTTGAAAAATGCAGAGGTGGATTTATAATGAATTATAAGGGATATATCGGAAAAGTTGAATATGACGAGGAAAACCGAGTATTTACCGGAAGCGTTGTAAATGTCAGATCGGTAATAACCTTTCAGGGAAGCACAGTAGACGAGATTGAAAATGAGTTCAAAGCATCTGTGGATGATTACCTTGAGTGGTGCAAAGAAGATGGAGTTCCTGCGGAGAAGCCATATTCCGGAAAATTTAATGTGAGATTCACACCGGAGTTACACCAGCAGGCAGCCGTGGGGGCAAGGATTCTCGGCATATCTCTTAATAACTTTGTTGAAAAATCGGTAAGAGATGAACTAAAAGCGATGAGTGTTTGACAAGATTGTCATTTGTCAGGTTTTTTTTAAGTAATATAATCATCTTAGAGCAGCGGCGGTGATGTTTATCCCAAATGGGTTGAAATAGTTTCTCTATTATTCTATCGCCTTTCCCTCTATTGCAGTCCCAGCATAATGTTTGAAGATTATCATAAACGGTCTTCCCGCCCTTTGCTATCGGAATTATGTGAACTTACAGGATTCAGTAAGGTAAAGATATTAAACATTATCAAAGACCTTGTGAATGAGAAATATGTGGAAAAAGAGACTAAAGGTAGATACATCATCTTGGATAAGGGACGCATTGTCATCAAAGATATGAAGTCTTTAGAAAAGAAAATCGGCAGCGATAGCGTATAATATCCTAAAATAGCATGCAGCAGAGGCGTATATGAGATTCAGCGAACCAAGAAAACTGAGTATGTATGTTGTTCATATTTGAAACCAAAAAAAGAAGATTTTGAATGGAGGGATTCATAATGACAAACACACAGGCATGGGATTATGCAGTAGGCATGATAAAGGTAGACGGTCTGGAACCGACACCGGAATTTAAGGAATACATCGAAAAGGAAAAACGTGGCGAGGTCACAATGACCGACATCAAGCAATACCTTGATAAGAAATATAAGGTAAAAGAGGATGTGGTAAATGCGTGACATCTATCTGTATGAGGATTGCGATGTCCTGAAAAATCTGCTCGGCATAAAGGATATGAAACTCCTTAACGATGCAGAAGCGGACTATGTGACATACCGACTGAAAGAGATTGTGATAAATCCATTGCCGGGGGATTATGACTATGTTCATCTCCTGCAAATGCACAAATACATCTTTCAGGATATGTACGAATGGGCGGGACAGCAACGCAAACTGAATATATACAAAGAAGAGCCTGTTTTGGGCGGCCTGTCCGTTGACTATTCGGATATGTTTGATATTCCGAGGGATGCGGAGCGTGCATTATCTGAAATGCGGGAGAAATCCTGGGCGGATATGGATACTCACGAAGCCGCCATACAGTTTTCGGATTCGTTGGCGAAACTCTGGCGGGTGCATCCTTTCAGGGAGGGAAATACTCGGACAACGATTACTTTTTGTTGTCAGTATGCAGACAGTGTGGGGCTGAATCCGAACAGAGAACTGTTTGAGGATAACCCTCAGTATGTTAGGACGGCATTGGTTGCCTATAATGCTGTCTTTGATGATATGGGAGATATTTCAAAGCCGGAATATCTCATACGGATAGTTGAGGATGCCATCACAAGAGACAGCCGTAAGCAATAGAAAACACCTGATCACATCATAGTTACTTGGAAAGACTGCCGGATTTTTTAGATATTGTAACAAAAGAAATGTCTCACAAAGGACGCTGCACCGCCCATGTGAGACATTTTTTCTGTTAGATAAACGTAATATTATGACGCCCGAAACTCCACCAGTTTGAACGTTTCCGCTTTACGCCGCACCAGTCCGACTTCGTCTAAGACGTCCGTCACCTCCGATACCGGAATGATGTCAAGCGCTTCCTTGACTTCCTCTGCCACATCTTTCAGATCCTCGACGTTTTCCTCCGGTATGAAGACCGTCTTCACCCCGGCGCGTACTGCCGCCATGAGTTTTTCCGGGAGCCCGCCAATCGGCGTCACCACGCCGCGTAAGGACACTTCCCCCGTCATGGCATAGGTCGGCGCAACCGCCTTGTTCGCCACCAGTGAAGACAGCGCTGTGGTAAGCGTAATGCCCGCCGACGGTCCGTCCTTCGGCACTGCCCCCTCCGGCACATGGATATGCAGATCGTTGTCCCGGAACAGTTTCGCCTTTTCCGGGAACATGGACTTCACCAGCGAGATCGCGATCTGTACCGACTCCTTCATGACATCCCCAAGTTGTCCGGTGATGATGACTTTGCCGCTGCCCTTGGTGAACATCGTCTCGATAAACAAAATGTCGCCGCCCGCCTGCGTCCACGCCAGCCCGGTCACTACGCCCGGACGCTTTTCTTTTAACACGTTGTCGTGGCGGATCGCATGCATATCCAACAGTTCCTTGACATCTTTCGCTCGGACTTTGATCCGTTTCGATTCCTCTCCGCGGGAGAGTTTGACCGCCACCGCACGGCAGAGGGAATCCATGCGCTTCTTTAACCCGCGGACGCCTGCCTCCATGGTAAAGTCCGAAATGACCTTGCGGATCGCGTTGTCCGTCACCTTCATCTGCTTCTTTTTAATGCCCGCCGCTTCCATCGCCCTCGGAAGCAGGTGCTTTCTTGCAATCGAAAATTTATCGGTCGCCGTATACCCGGGAAACTGAATCACTTCCATGCGGTTCAAAAGCGGCTCCGGGATCGTATCCACCGTGTTCGCCGTACAGATAAACAGCACGTCCGACAGATCATACGGCACATTCATATAGTGGTCGGTAAATGAAAAATTCTGCTCCGGGTCCAATACTTCAAGCAGTGCGCTTGCCGGATCGCCGTTATAGGACTGTCCAAGTTTATCGACCTCGTCTAAAACCATGACCGGATTGGATACGCCGCTTTTTTTGATGCCGTCCATGATCCGCCCCGGCATCGCTCCGATATACGTCCGGCGGTGTCCGCGGATATCCGCTTCGTCCCTTACACCGCCAAGGCTGACGCGCACGTACTTCCGGTGGAGCGCCTTCGCGATCGACTGCCCGATGCTCGTCTTGCCCGTGCCGGGCGCCCCGACAAATAACAGGATCGAGCCGGACTGCTTTTTATTTAAGTTCATGACCGCAATCTGCTGGATGATCCGCGCCTTGATCTTCTTCAAGCCGAAATGGTCTTCGTCCAAAACCTCTTCCGCCTCGTCGAGATCGATCGTCTCCATGTCTTCCTTTTTCCACGACAAAGACGTCACGAAATCAAGATAGTCATAGAGCATCCCGTACTCATGGGAGTTGCTGCCCTCCTGCTTCAAACGGTTCAAAATCTTTTCGGCTTCCTCTTTTGCCTCGTCATTCATTCCGGCATCCGCAAGCCGCATCTCCATTTTGCGGATATCGGTCACATTCTCGGGATGCAGTTCGTCCAATTCCTTTTGCAGATGCTCCATCTGCTTCTTGATCGCCTGCTCCTTGTAAATGTTCTGATAGTCCTCTTTATGCTCTTTTTCCGCGGCATTCGCAATCTTCGCAATCTCCATGTACTGGTAGATCATCTTCTCCATTGCCATGGTGCGCTTTTTCTTGCTGTCCGTCGCAATCACGTCATAGCGTTCCTCATTCGTATTCGGCAGCCACATGGAAAACGCGCTCGCCACTTCGGCAATCGACTTGAACTGATTGATATACGCCCCTGCCATATTGCCCCATTCGAAATTCTTCGCAAACTCCCGCAGGGCTTTCTGCAAATTCAAAAACCGCTTTTTCTCTTCCGCCGGATCAAGATCGTCGACCTCCGGCTGCTTCGATACCGTAAGTTCGATCGAATGATCCATGTTCACGTGCGCCTCATCCACATGCACGCGCTCCGCGGTCGCAATCACAATATATCCGTTTGGATTCGTTTCCGTGATCGTTCCGTTGACCCCGATCGGCAGGAAATCATCTTCCTTCAGTTCGCGGCGGTTCTTGTTCTCTTTGCAGATTAAAAAAATGACGCGCTCGCCCTCTTTTGCCGGCTTGCCGGTCATGCGGCGGTACTGTTCCGACTGAAAATAACTGACGGAATTTGGCGCGACCAGCATATTATATACGGGTATTACTGTCATATCTGGCTCCTTTCTTCAAATAATAACGGCATTACTATTCCGGTCAGCCCGAAGCGCTTGCTGCTGCGGGCGTATCATACACTTGTCTTAACTTCTATAGCAAAATATGTTAGCACTCTTTTCAATCGAGTGCTAACATATTATCACGGCTTTCTATTTTTGTCAATGAATTTTATGCAATTTATTTGTCTACCAGTGTAATATTCTCCAGATTGACGCCCATTCCTTCCAGTTTTGCCTTGGATACTTTTATTTCATAGTCCAATACGGTATTGTCCCCTTCATTTGCAGCCTTAATTCGCTGCAGCCGGGAGTAATTCTCTATCTCAAAGGTCCGGAGTTCATTTGCATCTGCCATAACATCCTCCTTTCGCTCCCCGCTTCAATATCATTATAGCACCTTAGGAATCCTATATTCAATCCTTACTTTGCATACGCATTATAGATCGCCACATGCTCCCGAAGCGTCGCATTCTTGCCCGCGCCTTTCGCCGTCACGCAGATGTAATGCCCGCCGCCCTCGCTTACAAGATAACTGACGCAGCACATCCCCGACTCATGGACGTATCCGGTCTTCGCGCCGTTTACCTCCCCGCTTACCTTCTGCCGGTCGATATGCCTCAAAAACCAGTTGAACACATTGACCCCGCCGGGATAACTCGGCGTGGGCGTCCCGTGGTAATCCCTCGTTCCTAGGACTTGTCGGCACAGATCGTTTTCCAACGCCGCCTTCATAATCACCGCCATATCATACGCAGTCGTGTAATTCTCCTCGTCGTAATATCCGACGCTGTTGGTGAAATGCGTGCTTTCCGCAATGCCGAGCCGCTTCGCCTCCTCGTTCATCAATTCGGCAAAGGCGTCGTTGCCTCCGGCGACATAACACGCAAGGCCGCTGGCGCAGTCCGCACCGGACGGCAGGATCGTCCCATAGAACAAATCCTCTACGGTCACGACTTCCCCCTCCTGATAACCGACCGCGGAACAGTCGTTGTTGTATGCGGCGTGAAGGTTTTCCTCCGTGATCGTATACTTCTCGCTAAGCTGCTCCTCCGTGATATGTTTTGCCGCAACCAGCACCGTCATTACTTTCGTCATGGAGGCGGGGTACATTTTCTCATGGGCGTTCCGTTTTGCAACAACTTCGCCGTTGTCCACATCCACCAGAATATCAAAATTCGATACAACGGACGAGCCGAACTCCGTCGTTGCGTCCGTTTCTTCAAAACGATAGCCCCGGCGGAACGTCTCCACTTCGGGGGACAAGGGAATGACCGCTTCCTCCCCCGTTGCAAGAAG
>CAJOQZ010000045.1 GCA_905236585.1 uncultured Lachnospiraceae bacterium | reverse complement strand
AGTCTTGAACTCGATCTGAGACTCCGCAAGGTTATGGATTGCAATATCATGAAGCTCCTGTGCGGTAACACCATACTGCTCCATAAGAGCATTGGTGATGGGTGCAGTCATCTTACCGCCCTCACCGCCTCCAAGGTCAACGGCATCCCATATCCTTCCGGTACCTCCTCCCGCTTGTCGATCATCTCCAGCACATTGGCCAGCGTTTCCTCCATTTCGTCCGGCTGCTCATATCCAAGGCTTGCCGTAAGCGACCCCTGGCTGTCAGCGTCGATCAGTAGCACCTTTTTCCCCTGCATGGCCAGACCTATGCCAAGATTGCCGGTTGTCGTACTTTTGCCGACTCCGCCTTTCTGATTTCCTACTGCGATAACTTTGCTCATGATTTTTCCTCCTATCGGTGTATGGTTGCCTGTTAAGGCCTTTGTTTATTGCTGCTTTCCATATCCTCGGTCCTCGCAACATCTGCGAAAATATGGAAATACCTGTTTGTTCCCTTGTTCTCCATCGTTTCAGACATGGAGAGGATCACGAGATCCTTATCCGTTTGAAGCTTCCTCCGCCACCACTCCAACCTCGCAGGCTCATCCTGAACCCTGATCTTGCTATATTTCATAATTCTCCTTTCTTCGGATCGTTTTTTTGCAACAAAAAGAGGACACTCTCTGCTAAGCAGACGAAATGTCCTCGTTAAGACTCTTGCGTATATATCTCAGCATAAGACTATATATCTTTATGCTGTATCAGGCCCTTTTCTTTTTACGCCATTTTTACGCCATTTTGATATTCAGATGTAATAATTCTCATGAACTTTCAGAGAGAAGCCTATGTCCCGGAACCCTTGATTTATCAAGCTTTATCGGCTTATATGGAGATTTATGAACTTATGGGAAAATACGTGGAATACCACGATTCCTAGTTTCATAATATCCTCACTTTCCTATCTGCCCGAACCGCTCCAGATCAACCTTTCCATCCACCACCTCAACGCCCTCGCTTTCTAAAAGTTCTGCCTGCTTCCATGCTCCTCCGAAAGCATACTCTCCGGCAAGTTCTCCTTTGGCATTCACCACGCGGTGGCACGGAATCGTTGCAGGAGCCGGGTTTTTATGGAGCGCGTTCCCGACCGCCCTCGCCATCTTCCTGTCTCCCGCCGCCTCCGCAACCTGCGCGTAAGTGGCGACGCAGCCTTTCGGAATCTTCTTTACCGCCTCGTAAATTCGTTTTGACGGACTGTCGGATATCAGGTCATAACTTTCCGCAATCATGGTCCGCACATCCCTTTCGGGAATGCTGCCGTCAAGGATGATCGTATTCCAATGTTCCTTGTTTTGGTGGTATCCCGGAATGACGGACGGATAGATGTCTCTCCAGAAAAATGCCTGCCCCGGCTTAACCTTGACATTCAGGCAGATGCATCCGTCCTTTTCATACGTCCAGAGAAACGCCTTTTTATTCCATTTATAGCGGACGAGCTGCCAGTTGTCGTCATGGAACGGCGCATCCTGATAGGTATCCGCAAAAGAAAGGCCGAACGCCAACGCCTCTTCCCTTGTTTTCACAGCCTTCAAAAGCCTCCGTTTCTCCTTCCTCCGCCAGCCGCTCTTACGCAGCCGTTTATCCTTACAGTATCAATTCCATCTGCGTTTCTTTCGGCTTCATCCCCATCTTGTCATAAAAGGTTCGTGCGCCGTCATTGCCCTCCCAGACGTTAAGGATCACCTCATAGCAGCCGAGCGTCTTCGCCTCTTTTTTTACATGCGAAAAAAGTTCCTGCCCGATATGCCGCCCTCTCGCCGCGCCGTCCACGCACAGATCGTCTATATAAAGCGACGAAAACGGCACCATATTATTCGCGTGCGGCGGCTCTTTGATCTCGCAGAGCGCGTACCCCAGCACGTTTTCCTCCTCATCCACGGCGACATAAGTGCGCCTGTTTTTATCGGCGAATATGCCAAACAACTCTTCCTTCGTATACTTAGTCGTCCCCGAAATGAATATATCCGGGCGGAGTATCGCGTGCAGTTCCAAGACCTGCTTTAACAGATGCAAAACCCCTTGCGCATCTTCATTTTTCGCGTTTCGAATATACACCAAATCCTCTCCTATCTTTTTTGAAAAACTACCGGCACGACGTTGAAATCGCCTCAATCGCAACCGCGCCGCCGCGGACAATATCAATGCGCTTGAACGTCTTCCGAAGAAGCGCCGCAAGTTCGTTATTGCGCCGTTCGGTCAGCGCACTCTCTAAGATCATGTCCTTCTCGCCGATATCAATGGCGCGGATATGTCCGCCGCTCGCCGCAAATACCTCAATGATATGAAACACCTTCGTCTGCTCCTCTGGCGTAATGTCCTTGATCTTCGCGAACAGGATCTCCTTCATGTGGATCGGCACATCCGTCAGATCCATCACCTTGATGACTTCCACCATCGTATTCAACTGTTTTTTGATCTGCTCAAAGGTGATATCGTCGCTCGAGACGCAGATCGTCATCCGCGAAATGTCTTCATGCTCGGTCGTCCCGACGGTCAGGGATTGCAGATTGTAGGATTTTGCGGAAAAAAGCCCCGATACTTTTGCCAAAACGCCGACTTCGTTTTCCACATACAGCGCGATCCAGCGGTTTTTTATCTTTCCCATAGAATGTTTACTCCTGTATAAAAAGCCTATTTCAAAAGCATCTCGCTCATCGGATTGCCGCCTTTTACCATCGGCAGGACAATCTCTTCCGTCGCGATCATAAACTCAATCAGGCAGGGCGCATCCGTATGGCGTTTTGCCTCTTTTAACGCCGGTATGATATCCTCCTCGCGCTCGACGCGGATGCCTTTCGCCCCGTAACTCTCCGCAATTTTAACAAAATCAGGAACGTAGGGCGGGCACCCCTCCGACGGTCCCTTGCAGTTCGCCGGGCAGTCCTTTCTGTGGCGCAGACAGGTGTCGATATAGCGCTTGCCGTAAAAAAGCTGCTGGAACTGCCGCACCATGCCGAGATATTGATTGTTCAAAATGCAGACCGTAAGCCCGACGCCCTCGCAGACCGCCGTCGCAAGTTCCTGCATATTCATCTGCATGCCGCCGTCGCCGCTGATGCATACGACGTCCTTGTCCGGCGCGCCGATCTTCGCTCCGATCGCCGCCGGAAAACCGAATCCCATGGTTCCTAAGCCCCCGGACGTCACCATCTGTTTTTCCGGTGAAGCGGTAATGTACTGCGTCGCCCACATCTGATGCTGCCCGACATCCGTCACAAAGATTCCAGTCGGAAAAACTTCGTTGATCCCCTGCATGATCATTTCGGGCGTCATCCCGGAATCCCGCCGCATCCCAAGCGGATGCTCCTCGTTCCAAAGGTGGATCTGATCCCGCCAGCGGCGCGTCTTCATCGGCTCCGCCCACTCCAGCAGTTTTTCTAATGCAAGTTTTGCGTCGGATACGACCGGCACGTCCACGACCACATTCCGCGAGATCGACGCCGTATCGATATCGACATGGATGATCTTCGCATGCGGCGCGAACTCGTTCAAATCGCCGGTGATGCGGTCGTTAAACCGCGTGCCGATGGAAAACAGCACGTCGCATTCGCTGACCGCCGTATTCGCCGCGAACCGTCCGTGCATCCCGGAATTGCCGACATAGAGCGGATGATCCTCCGCAAGCACGCCCTTTCCCATGATCGTTGTAACCACCGGGATGTGCATGGTTTCCGCAAACTGCCGCAGCTGCTCCTCGGCACCGGACAGATGCACGCCGCCGCCCGCAAGGATGATCGGATGCTTTGCGGTTCGAAGCAGTTTGTATGCTTTTTTCAACTGCCCCACATGCACCGATTCATTCGGCTTGTAGCCTCGGATATGGACTTCGGACGGATATTCCGGCGAGCCGCTCGCCAGTTGGACATCCTTCGGAAAATCGATCAGCACCGGTCCCGGCTTGCCGGATGTCGCGATATAAAACGCCATTTTCAAAATCCTGCCGAGGGCTTTTCGGTCGCGCACCGTCACGCCGTACTTGACGACGCCCCGCGTCATGCCGACAATATCGACTTCCTGAAATGCGTCGTTGCCGATCAGCGACTGCGATACCTGTCCCGTCACAACGACAAGCGGAATCGAATCGTAATGCGCATCCGTAATCGCCGTGATCGTGTTCGTCGCGCCGGGACCGCTGGTAACAAGGCAGACGCCCGGCTTTCCGGTCGCCCGCGCATACCCTTCCGCCTCGTGGACGAGCGCCTGCTCATGCCGCGGCAGGACGATCCGGATGGCGTCCGTTTTGTACAACTCGTCGAGGATGTCGGTGACGTAGCCGCCGGGATAGGCGAAAAGCGTATCGACGTTTTCCTCTTGGAGCGCTTTTACAAATAATTTTTTGCCGGTAATATCCATATTTTGATTCCTTTATTCTGCTTCTATTATTATCGTTCTACGGTATCGTCCGGTATATGTATTCTTGAAACCCTACCGCAACGTCGGTTCTTATTGAATTCGAGTGCAACGAAGAATGAAATTAGAACCGCTACGTGAGAACCGGAGCGAGAGCGTGTTTCAAGAAGATATATGCCGGACTAAGCCGGCTTTCGCTCATATTTGCAAAAAGTATAGCACACGTTAAAGTACGTTTCCTCTTCGCTCTCTTCGACCAATTCCCACTCGGGATCATCATCCAAATTCGGAAAATACGCATCCGCTTCGTATGCAAAATCTATCTTCGTAATATACGCCGTATCGCATTCCGAAAGCATCTGCCGGTAGACCGTCTCTCCGCCGATTACATAGACATCGGCGGTATCCTCGCCGGAGAACATTTCTTTTAACCGGTCGATGTCCGTTACGACTTCGGCGCCTTTTGCCGCATATTTTGCATTGCGCGTCAACACGATATTCCGCCGGTCCGGCAAAGGCTTTTTATTCGGAAAACTCTCCAGCGTCCTGCGCCCCATTATGACTGTCTTCCCCAGCGTATGCGCACGGAAAAACTTCATGTCCTCCGGGATGCTGATCAGCAGTTTTCCTTTGTTGCCGATAGCCCAGTTGGCGTCCACCGCCGCGATAAGATTCATGGTATGCCTCCTGCATTTTGTTTTGCGCCCGCCCCAAGGCTTATGCGTGAACAGTCACCCGCAAGCCTCTGACGCCGATCCTCTATACTGCGATCGGGATATTTTTGATCTGCTCGCCGGTCACATAATCCTCCAGGCGGATGTCGTCTTCCGTAAACCGGTAAAAATCCTTAATCTCGGGATTCAGCGTAAACTTCGGCGCCGGATGCTGCTCCCTTGTAATCAGCTCCTCGATCAGCGGCACATGGCGGTCATAGATATGCGCGTCCGCGATCACATGCACCAACTCCCCGACTTCCATGTCGCAGACCTGCGCCAGCATATGCATCAGCACCGCATACTGGCAGACGTTCCAGTTGTTCGCCGCCAGAACGTCCTGCGACCGCTGGTTTAGAATCGCGTTCAATACAAGCCGGTCCGTCTCCTTGTTCACCGTGACGTTAAACGTCATGCTGTACGCGCACGGATACAGGTGCATTTCCGACAAATCGGCATGGACGTATAAATTCGTCATGATGCGGCGGCTGTATGGATTATTCTTTAAATCATAAAGCACACGGTCGACCTGATCGAACATCCCCTCTTT